>JBDTWG010000267.1:0-5287 GCA_040006855.1 Nitrospira sp. | reverse complement strand
CAGGAGTCCCTATGGACTGCACCACATGGCGGGAAATGCGGCTGAATGGGTAGCCGATTGGTATGATCGTGAGTACTATTCGAAGAGTTCGGAGAAGAATCCCACGGGTCCTCAGAATGGTGAGAAAAAGGTGCTTCGAGGAGGGTCCTGGGCCGATCTGCCTATCGGATTGAGAGTGTCAGCGCGCATGTCGGCAGAACCTGATTTCCAGGATCGGACGATTGGGTTTCGTTGCGCCATGGATTACAAGAAATAGTCCCGCACCGGTGCCTAAAATCTGATCGATCTCCAGGGAGCGGTTCCATAAAAAGGTCGCTGATGCATATCATCGGTGACACCTGTGTGAGTTCTGCGCTAATCATCTATGCCTGATTTGGCTTCTCCGCCATCTGTGCCTCGGACGAACCAGAAGAACAGAGCCTTGGGGACATTTGCGGCCGGGTTCGTATTGCTGGTCGCGTTGGCTGCGATCCGGAATGGCTTGCCGTCTTCTGAGCCGCTTCTGCAGGTCCCGAAAATCGATTCCAGCATGGTCCCGTTGGTGACTGGTGAAGAGCCGATCCAAGAGTTGTTTGTGCGCGCCGGCTGTCCGGTCTGCCACCAGATCCCCGGTATTGCCGGGGCGAATGGACAGGTGGGTCCTCCACTTTGGCTTGGGAAGACGGGGGCGATGCGTCTGGCTGATCCGCAGTATCGTGGTCAGGCACAGACTGTCCGTGAGTATATCGTGGAGTCCATCGTGTCGCCTGGGACGTATGTCGTGCCAGGATTCCCCGCAGATACGATGCCGGTCTGGTATGGACGAAAGTTGAGCGCGGCTGCGTTAGGTAAGATTGTCTCGTATCTCGAAGAAGCCACGGAGGGAAGGCCATCTGAGATGCGATAAGCGTGACGGCGTTGGTTGCAAGTGAGGAATGGATTGCTGTCCGAGGACGATACTGCTGCCACAGCGCAATAATCGTCAGCGTTTCTTATTTGCAGTCTGCCCCATTTGTCCCTGAATTTGGAACGCCTTTTCATCCCGTGCGCTCTTGTCCAGGAGAGCCGCCACAGCGTCGTCGCCTTTGAGACCTGCCAGTTTAATCTTGAGCCGAAGATTATTGGCGCTGTCGGCGTTGATTAAGGCCTGCTCAATGCTGATCTTTCCGGCCTGATAGAGCTGTAGCAGGACGTGGTCGAACGTCTGGCAGCCTTCGTCAATGCCTTGTTCCATCGCTTCTTTCAACGTATCAATCTCCGAGCGTTTGATCAGGTCCTTGATGCGAGGCGTATCGAGCATAATTTCGAGTGCCGGCACGCGGCGCCCGTCAAGGGACGGGATTAGACGTTGGGAGATGATGGCGCGCAGGTTCAATGACAGCTGCAGATAAATTTGTGCATGTCGTTCCACCGGGAAGAAGTTCATGATGCGCTCGATGGATTGATTGGCATTGTTCGAGTGCAAGGTGCCGAGGCAGAGGTGCCCGGTTTCGGCAAAGGTGATTGCGGCCTCCATGGTCTCCGTATCCCGGATTTCACCGATGAGAATGACGTCTGGGGCTTGGCGCAGGGTGTTCTTCAGGGCATGCCCGAATGAATGAGTATCGAAACCAACCTCACGCTGCGTGACGATAGATTTCTTGTGATGGTGAACGAACTCGATCGGGTCTTCCACGCTGATGATGTGGCCGGCATGCACGGTGTTGCGATGATCGATCATCGCGGCCAGCGAAGTGGACTTGCCTGACCCGGTCGCGCCGACGACGAGCACCAGCCCACGCTTGGTCATGGCGATGTCTTTGACGATCGGCGGCAGGTCCAGCTGCTCGACCGTCATGATCTCCGCCTTGATGTGGCGAAACACCAGCCCAACGTTCCCCTTCTGACGGAAGATGTTCACGCGAAAACGGCCCAATTCCTTATAGTACAGCGCGAGATTCATCTCCATTTTTTCTTCGAACTCGCCCCGTTGCTGGCCGCGCATGAGCGCGAGGGCCAGTGATTCCAGCTGCTCATTCGTAAAGGGCGGCGCATCGGTGCGATGGGTCGAACCGTGAATACGATAGATAGGTGGCGCATCGACCGTGAGATAGAGGTCGGAGGATTCCTGCTTGACCATCACTTCAAGAAGCGTGCGAACATCCATGAGATGCCTCTCTTAACTATTGCATGGGGGCCATCGAATCAGCGTCGGACTAGCGGTCTTACGCGGAGCCCCCTACAGCGGCGGTAAAGAGATTCGGGTTCATGCTTCGTGACTGGGCCTCAGCCTTCGTCACCATGCCTCGCGAAGCAAGCTCGACCAAGGCCATGTCCATGGTCTGCATGCCGTCTTTCTGGCTGGCCTGCATGACGCCGGGAATTTGGTGGAGTTTGCCCTCGCGGATGAGGTTTCGAACCGCTGTAGTCCCGACCATGATCTCCACCGCTGCGATTCGGCCGCCGCTCTTCTTCTTGAGGAGCGTCTGGGTCAACACCGCTTCCAGCGTTTCCGACAGCTGTGCGCGGACCTGCGCTTGCTGGTTCGGAGGGAAGGCATCGATGATGCGATCGACGGTTTTAGGCGCGCTGGAGGTGTGCAGAGTCGCGAAGACCAAGTGCCCCGTTTCAGCCGCGGTCAGGGCTAGTTGGATCGTATCCAGGTCGCGCATTTCGCCCACGAGGATGATATCGGGGTCTTCGCGGAGGGCGGCGCGGAGCGCATTCGCAAAAGACAGGGTATGCACGCCCAGCTCTCGTTGATTGACGAGGCATTTTTTGGATTTGTGCACAAACTCCACCGGATCTTCGATCGTAAGGATATGCCCTTCGTACGTATTGTTCAGATAGTCGATCATTCCTGCGAGCGTGGTGGACTTCCCCGATCCGGTCGGGCCGGTGACAAGAATCAGGCCTTTCTCGCGATCGCAAAGCTGCCGCAGGATCGGCGGCATGCCGAGCTTTTCTAGCGGAAGAATCTCGGTGGGAATGGTCCGGAACACGGCGCCCAAGCCACGGCCTTGCACGAACACGTTGACGCGGAACCGGGCGATGTCGCCGAGGTCGAACGAGAAGTCACATTCCCTGTGTTCCTCGAAGTTCTTTCGCTGCGCGTCGCTCATCATGTCGTAAATGAGCGCGTGGGTTTCGTCCTGGCTCAAAGGGGGATGGTCGAGCTTCTTGAGATCACCATGCAGGCGGATCATAGGCGGTTCGCCGGCGCTGATGTGGCAGTCTGAGGCGCCTTGCTGGACACCAAAGGTCAACAGTTTGGAGATGTCAATCATCGGATCACTCCATAAAGTAAGAGAATGTGCGGATAAACGAATGTGGTTATGAGTACATGAGCATGGCCCGTCGAGATTCTAGAATCATGCCATAGGAAGGCGGGAAAGCAAGAAAATACCCAGAAAGGACGTTGGAAGTAATGGCTGGTTGCGGGGGGAACCGAACGGGAATAATCGCCGTGCCGTATTAGATCAGGTGAAGCGCACGACCGGCCTGTTCGAGTGCGGTGAGGGCTTCGTCGATGTGCTCAGTCGTGTGATCAGCTGTGATGGTGAGTCGAATGCGACTGGTTGCAGGCGGTACGGTCGGCGGACGAATGGCGGGGGCGTACACGCCGTAAGTCAGCAGCGTGTGAGCGAGACTCAGGGCACGATCGGCATCACCGACGAGGATCGGCAGGATCGGACTGTCCGACGCGGTCAGGCGGAAGCCTAGTCGTGTAAGCCCTTGCGCCAGGCGCTCACGATTGCGCCATAACCGGGCGCGCCGCTCCGGTTCTTGCTCAATGACCCGCAGGGCGGCGGTGGCGGCCGCGGCAGAAGCGGGCGTGGGCGCGGTCGTATACGTAAATGCACGGCAGGTATTCACGAGATAGGCAATAAATGCGCTTGAGCCCGCGAGGTAGGCCCCGGCGCTACCGAGCGCTTTGCTCAAGGTGCCCATGTGGTAGGGCAATCGCGACTCTACGTCGCAATGTTCGAGAGTGCCACGCCCGGTTCGTCCCAAGATTCCTGTCCCGTGCGCATCATCCACAAACACTGCCGCGTCGTATCGTTCAGCCAAGGTGGCAATGTCGGTCAGCGGCGCAATGTCCCCATCCATGCTGAAAAGACCGTCGGTCACGATGAGAGTTGGCTGGGCGGGGGATCGACGGGCGAGCAATCGTTCCAAATGATTCATGTCTCGATGGTGGTACACCCGCAAAGTGGCGCCGCTCAATCGGCAGCCGTCGATGAGGCTTGCGTGACAGAGGCGATCGGCGAGGATGAGACCGCCTTTGCCAACAAGGGTGGGAATCACGCTGATGTTGGCCAGATACCCCGCGGCAAACGTGAGTGATGCCTCCGTGCCTTTGAATCGTGCGAGGGCTGTTTCGAGTGCTTCGTGGGGTGGGAGAGTGCCACATACGAGTCGAGATGCTCCGGATCCCGCTCCGTATTGCCTGGTAGCCGAAACCGCGGCTTCCACAACGGCTGGATGCGTCGCAAGACCCAGGTAGTTATTGGATGAGAGGAGTATGACGCGGCGATTGTCCAGCACGACCATGGGACCTGTAGCCGAGTTCATGGTCCGAAGCCGGCGCAGCAGGTGCTGATCGTCTAGTTTTTTGAGGTGTTGCTCAAACATAGGCTACTCGTTCTTTGGATGAGTCGGAATATTTGACAAGGCTGACTAGTCCCTAGTATAAGGCGCGATGCTGCCGGAAACGACCGCTTCTTTTTTTGTTTCAAACAGATGATCGCGCACCAATGAGCTATCGAATCAAGGTTCCCACAAAAGTAGATCCACTGGACGAAACCCATCTGCTGAGTGGGGTTGAACGTTTTCTGCTCATGCTGCAAGAACAGCGGCGGGCATTCCTCGTTGGTCTAGGGGTATTGCTGGTGGCGGCTGCAGTGGTTATCGGGGTCATCTGGTACGACTATCAGACCACATTGAAGGCGCGCGAACTGGATCAGGAAGCTACGCTTCACTATCTCAATCGGCCGGCAGACGATCCGAAGAAGGCCCACGAGCAGCTCACGCAGGCCATTAACTTGTACAAACAGGTTGTGGATCAATATCCGCGAACCCCCGTCGCCCCTTTAGCCTTGTTTCATCTGGGCAATGCGCAGGTATTAAGCAATGAAGTCGATGCGGGGATCGAAACCTACAAGCGGTTCATGTTGCTCTACAGCGCCAATCCTTCACTGCTGGGTCTGGTCCAGCAACGGTTGGCATACGCCTATTTGGTGAAGGGCGATCGAGATCAGGCAACCAAGGCTTTCACCGGCATTCTGGAGATCCCTGGTGCCCTCAATAAAGACCACGTGCTTTTTGA
>JBDTWG010000266.1:0-5292 GCA_040006855.1 Nitrospira sp. | reverse complement strand
CGGACTGCGAGATGGTGATGAACAAGTCATCCTTTTGAACGAGCGGATCGCGATACCGAAACTCGCTGCCGATATCGACTTGCACCGGTGTTCGGACCATCTCCTCAAAAAGGTACTTCCCGACCAGTCCCGCATGCCAACTCGTGCCACAGGCCACAATCCAAATTTGACCGACCTCCGCGAACTGCTTCGGTGTCAGTCCAATGTCAGGCAAGTCGGCCTCGCCGCTCTCATAGGAATAGCGGCCGCGGATGGTATCCAGAATCGTCTGCGGCTGTTCATGAATTTCCTTCAACATGAAGTGCGGATAGCCGCTTTTCTCAGCGGCCGATGCATCCCAGGTCACGGTTGTCTTTTTGCGCTTCAGGGCTCGCCCATCGAGATCGGTAAACACGCTCTCTCCCGCCGTCACCTCGACGACGTCGCCTTCTTCAAGAAACGTCACCTCCCGCGTGTAAGAGAGCATAGCCATGACGTCGGATCCCACAAAGGACGCATCGGCCGTCCGACCGATCACCAGCGGACAACCGGATCGGGCAGCTACCACCAGACCGGGCTCACGATCAGAAATCACCGCGAGGGCATAACTTCCGCGAACCTCTTTGGCCGTCGCGCGCACCGCGTCCGCGAGGCGAAGGCCATGCTTCTTCATATGTGTGTCGATCAAATGCGCGACCACTTCGGTGTCGGTTTCGGATTGAAACTTGTAACCGTTTTTGACCAGACGCTGTTTAAGCTCCACGTAATTTTCGATGATCCCGTTATGCACGAGGACACAGCTCTCGGACCGATGCGGGTGCGCATTCTGCTCGGAGGGCTTGCCGTGCGTCGCCCAGCGCGTATGTCCGATCCCGCACGTCCCCGCAAGGTGTTTCTGCTCCAGCGACTTTTGGAGATTGACCAATTTGCCGACACTCCGGCGAATTTCGATCTTGTCTCCCTGCTGGATCGCCACACCGGCTGAGTCATAGCCCCGGTATTCCAGCTTCGACAGCCCGTTTAATAGGATTGGAACCGCGTCTTGATGTCCCACGTAGCCAACGATGCCACACATAGGTCCTCGTTACCTCCGCTTCAAGCGTTGAATCGCCGGTTGCTTTTTCTTCACGGAACCCGTCGAACCCTTCATAGCCTTCGCGCTCTTCGGCCTTTGTGCTGGAGGATCCGGAGCCGCCGTCTCCCCGCGCTGCAACGCCCGTCGCCTCGCCGCCCAGCCTTCACGCGTAACCTGAGGCACCCGCGAGAGGACCAGCGCATCCGCCGGCACGTCCTGCGTCACTGTGGTACCGGCCGCGATAATGGCGCCTGATCCGACCGTTACTGGTGCGATCAATTGCACATCGCTCCCGATGAACACCTGGTCCCCAACCACCGTCTGGAATTTTTTCCATCCATCGTAGTTACAGGTGATCGTCCCCGCGCCGATATTCACACCCGCCCCGATCTGCGCATCGCCGAGATAACTCAGGTGGTTGGCCTTCGACCCCTCGCCGAGCTCCGTCTTTTTCATCTCGACGAAGTTGCCGACCTTCGCTTTCCGTCGCACTGTCACGCCTGGTCGCAAATGCGCAAACGGTCCGAGATGAGCCTCCTCTTCAACCTGCGACTCACGCAGGATACAGTGATCCAAGATCTCCACCTTGTTCCCGATGGTGCAGTCGGTGATACGCGAGCCGGAGTGCACGACCGTTTCCTCCCCGATCACCGTTCGCCCCTCGAGCGTCACATGGGGATACAGCACCGTGTCGCGACCGATCATCACCTCGGCATCGATCCACGTCGAGCCGGGATCCCGCATGGTCACCCCGGCTTCCAGCCAGCGCTCTCGAATCCGCTGACGAATCACCCGTTCGGCCTCCGCCAACTGCACCCGACTGTTGATGCCCAATCCTTCGTCGATCGTGCGCAGGCGCAACGCCGACACGGTCCGTCCCTGCTGCACGGCCATCTGCACAATATCCGTGAGGTAGTACTCGCCTTGCGCATTGCGGGGATCGAGCTTGTCCAGAGTTGGAAATAGAAAATCACCGTCCACGACATAGGTCCCGACATTGATCTCACGCACGCGCCGTTCATCCTCGGAGGCGTCCTTGTCTTCGACGATCGTCTGCACGGCGTTATCAGCCGCTCCCTGCACCCACTCATCGCGACGACGGCGAAGCACGCGTCCATAACCCGATGCATCGTCGAGTACGGCGGTCAGCAGGGTCACCGCGGCGCCCTGTGCATCATGCATTGCCAACAGCTCCCGCACGGTCGCCTCTGTCAGCAGCGGCGTATCCCCGTTCAGGATCAAGTAGCGCGACGGTTTTCGCTGAGGCTGACCGGCGAACATAGGACGTGCTTGCAAGACGGCGTGTCCGGTTCCTAACTGTCGGGTTTGCTCGGCAACAGCCACATGCGCACCCACACCTTCGACCACTTTCCGGACGTCAGCCCCCTGATGTCCGACCACAACCGCGATACCCTGCTCCGCCAAGCGACTGGCGATGTCGACGACATACAGCACCATGGGGCGACCCGCCACGGGATGGAGCACCTTGGCCACGGCCGATTTCATGCGCTTGCCAAGCCCCGCCGCCATGATGATGACGCCGAGCCCGGGCAACGAGGAGTGTGATGCGTTGGAATGGGCCGAGTGAGTCATAGGCGCCTTCAGTAGAAAAGTTGGTTCGGCACTGTGGCCGTTGGTTACAGTGGGTCGACGTTGCGATCAGCCGACCTGCACGCCTGCGTCAGGCTGTTTGATCGTCGACCACTTTTTCGTACTACCCTGCGATGCGGTACCCGATGGAGGCGTCGGTGTGTAGAGCCCTCCGGAGACAATCAACTTCATCGCTTCCTCAACCGTGATGTCCACGGCGATGACTTCCCCCTCCGGCACCAGCAAAAAATATCCGGAGGTGGGATTGGGCGAGGTCGGCACGTAGACATGGACCAACGGATCCGGCGAGAGCTGTTGCATTTCGCCCTTGGTCACGCCGGTCACAAACGCAAAACAATAGTTGCCGTTCTTAGGAAATTGAATCAAGACCACGCGGCGATAACTCTCGCGCTCCGCAAAGGACAGAATGTCCATCATCGATTTGATAGTGGAATAGATCCCGCGCACCACCGGAACACGATTGAGCAAATTTTCCCACTGTCGCACGACCTGGCGCCCAATAAAATTCGCCGCAAGGAGCCCGGTGACAAAAATGAGCAACACCAGCGCGACAATCCCCAAACCCGGCACATAATACCCGGGGGTCACCAGGCGCGCGGTCGCATTGCCGAGAATTCCATCCAGGCTGACAAACAGCGTCTTCAAAATCAGGATGGTCCCCCAGAAGGGGATCATGACCAGCAAACCGGTCAGGAAGTAGCGTTTTAATGAGGCCTTCAACATGTGTGGCTGAGGGGTCCTGGGTAGAGCGTCATGATACTGGTCTTTCACTAATCGTCGCAAGCCTTTTCTTGCTATTTTCAATCACTTGGAATAGGATTCGGCCCTTCCTTCTCCATGGATTTTCGGACCTGAATGATGACGCAACGCAGGCGACACCGCCGAGGCCTGTTCCTTACACTCGAGGGTATCGAAGGGTGCGGCAAGTCGACCCAGGCCAGGCTCCTCGGCGAGTTTCTCCGGAGCGAAGGATATGTCACCGTGGAGACCCGAGAACCAGGCGGAACCCTGTTCGCCGAAAAAATCCGCTCCGTCCTCCTAGATCGCGCATGTGAACCGGTCGCACCCGAAACTGAAGCTTTTTTGATCTTCGCCGCCCGCCGCCAACATGTCTCGCAGGTCATCGCACCAGCGTTGGCAAAAGGCGCCATCGTCATCTGCGATCGTTTCAGTGATTCCACTTTGGCCTATCAGGGATATGCGCGAGGGTTGAATGTTTCCATGCTTCGATCACTCAACCGCCTCGCCACCCAGGCAATCACACCGGACCTGACCTTGGTCTTCGACCTCCCGGTGGCCACGGGTCTGGCTCGGCGACAATCGGCAGCCGTCCAGAATCGACTCGACCGTGAGTCCCTGCAGTTTCATCGAAAGGTTCGCGCCGGTTTCCTCGACCTGGCGATGCATAGTCCCAGGCGAATGAAGGTGGTCCCTGCAGGGGCCGCAAAAGATGCGGTCGCCTGCACCGTCGCACACATCGTTGCGCCCATGCTCAGCCCGTATCGCCGCCGCGCAGCAAAAGACGCGCCGTCACCGCGTAACCTCTCACCTCGTACATCACAGGCCCGCCATGCCCTTCGCTGATATCATCGGACATACCGGCGCCAAAGCATTGCTCAGGTCGGCGATCGTGCAGGATCGCGTCGCGCATGCTTACCTCTTCCATGGTGATGATCGGATCGGGAAACGGCTTCTCGCCCTGCGCTTGGCGCAAGCGCTGCTCTGCGAAACGTTGCCGGCCGATCAGGAACCGGACGCCTGTGGCGCCTGCCGAGCCTGTCGTCAGGTGGAAGCGCGCACCCATCCCGATTTTATGGTGATCGAGCCGGATCGCGAACAAGCCAATCCTCAAATCAAGATCGAATTGATTCGCGACATCGAACATCAGATGATTTATCGCCCGCTGATCGGCGATCGAAAGATCTGCTTGATCGACGACGCGGATCGCATGACGATCGGCGCCGCCAACGCCCTGCTCAAAACATTGGAAGAACCACCCGATCATAGCCTGTTCATATTGGTCTCGAGTCGACCCTACGCCATGCCGGCCACGATCCGCTCTCGGTGCCAAGCCCTGCGACTCACGGCACCGGCGCAGACCCAAGTGGAAGCCGCGGTCATCCTGAAACGGGAGCTTCCGCCGGCCGACGCGCATTTTCTGGCCGTGCTGAGTGATGGGCAATTGGGGCGGGCCCTGGAATGCAATCTGGAGCAAGCACGGAACAGTCAGAAGGAATTCTCCATCATTTTTTCAGCCAAGGGGCTGCAGTCCTTCTCCACCATCCTCGCTACGGCAGAAACGTTAGCAAAGGCGGACCGCGCCTTGGAGGCATTCGATTGGCTGCTTAGATGGTTGCGCGATGTGCTCCTGTTGGCCGTCGGCGCGGGGTCGGATCATGTGCTCAACCTCGACCAACGCACGGACATGCAGGCGCTGGCCGAGGGCCTCGACATCGACGAGCTGTTGGATCTGATCAGCGACCTCGAAAAATTGGAACGACAGGCCAATCGCAACCTGAATCTTCAAATGGCGCTCGAGACCATCTTGTTACGAGTCCGTCACCTGCTCACCCCTCAGAACACCGCCGACGCGTCACGATAGGGTGAAAGTCTGGATAGCCTCGTAG
>JBDTWG010000265.1:0-5300 GCA_040006855.1 Nitrospira sp. | reverse complement strand
CCGCACAGCATGAACGAGAGTTAGCAACTACGTCGGCTGGGCCAGAAGCCCATGTGACCCCCGTGGAAGGATTCCCGCAGAAGCCGCACATGGTCGCCGTCATTACTCCAGAATCGCCTCAGGTCGGCGACGCGTCCTCATTTTCGTCCCCCGCGCCGGCGCCCGCTCCGCTCGACGCTCCTTCAGCCGCCGGTGCGAATCCAGCAGCACCGGCACTCCTGACAACGGCGGCAGCGGTCGCTGCGCCGGCACCATCGAACCTTCCCGCAAAGGCTGGACCCGTGAGCGTCATCACAGCCTCGCCCACGACCAGCACTCCACCTGCACCCCAGAACGAATCCTGGTTTTCGAACATGACGGGATGGTTGACATCAATGTTCGACTGGATCTGGTCCTAGAGACAATCACCGTCGCACAGTCAATCGTTGCAAATCGTCGCATCGCATCATCCACATCGGCCGCTCCAAGGCTCGAGACGGAGCCTTGGGTCCCATCCATCGCCCCCCTAACTCTCTTCCTCACATTTCTTACAATTCAACTGCGTGCCCAGAAAGGCCCGCCGCCCCTCCTCTGTCAATACCCAGGGCCGGCTGATCATGGGCGGCTGATGCCGTACATGCTGCCCATGGCCACAACGCAAATCGGCCACCCAGTGCCCCTCTTCATCCTGATGATACCCAATGATGCTTTGCTGCATAACGGCCCCTCACTCTGTCGACCTCGCGGCCGACCGGCACAGAAGCAGCATTCTCTGCTCCTCATTTCCTTAACCGATCGCCGCATGTCTTCCTTCTGAAAAGACTGTGCTACACTGCCTTTCCGGTCACAGAGTACCATTTCCCAGGAGGTCGAGGATGACAAAATCGGGCTATCGTATCGGAGTCGTGGGGGTGGGGCGTATGGGGGCTAATATGGCCAGGAGGCTACATGAGCTCCAGTATCCGATTGTGGCTATATACGATGCCGACCCCCAGCGTGCCGAGGGCTTGGCGAAGGAACTGCAGTGCGAAGCAACCCCCACACCAGCCCGCCTCGCAGGACTCGCCAATACGGTGATTACGGTGGTGTCGGATGATGGGGCCATGCGCCAGATCTACTCGACTGGGGGACCGGACAGTCTGTTGCGCCAGGCCGCAAACCGCTTGTTTATTAATTGCGCCACTCTTTCTCCAGACATTCAGACAGAGATCCAAACCCAGGTGGAACTAGAAGGCGGCCAGTGCCTCGAAGCCTGCATGGCCAGCAGTATCACCCAAGCACGCCAAGGAACGCTGTATATGATGTGCGGCGGCAGACCGGAGGTGTTCGAACGCGCGAGACCGCTGCTCCAAGAGCTGACCGCGCATCTACGCTATATCGGACCGGCCGGCGAAGCCGCGAAGGTCAAGGCCCTTGTTAACATGGTGATGAACGCCAATACGGCCGCATTGGCGGAAGGGCTCGGATTGGGAGCGGCTCTTGGTTTGGACCTCACCATGCTGCGTGAAGTCTTCTCCCAGACCGGCGCCAATTCACGGGTGCTGGAGACCGACGGCGAAGATATGCAACTGCGCGCTCATGACTGTTACTTCTCGGCTGCCCATGCAGCGAAAGACTCGGGGATCGCTTTGGCGATGGCGCAACAGGTCGGCCTGGATCTGCCCCTGGCAACAGCCACCTACAAACAATACCGACGTCTGGTCGGTCTCGGCAAAGGCGAGATGGACAAATCTGCAGTTGCGGAACTGATTTTCAAAGACCGATTGAAGAAATAGGCGCCTGCAGAAATCAGCCTGATCACTCGCCTTCCGGCGCGATCTCTTCTCGCCTCCCCATGCATGGATCGGTGTGAGCGAATAAACGGATCAACGATGGGCTATCGCTTTTCAAATGGCCGCTCCGCCCTCACGGAGGACGGGACATAGCGCCACCGCTTTTGCGCGTCCACGTCAAACGCCCCCAGAAACGTGGCCTGACCTCCCAAGGATTGAAATTCCGCCAATCGAATGGTGCAACTGCCTGGCTCAATCACCCGCGCGTCGTACTGACCCAACACGATAATGGCGCCCGATGCCTGTTGATACAGGTTCCGCCGTCCGACATACCCGGTATCGGGGAATAACTCAGCCGTGCCTGTGCACCCATGCGGCCCTTCAATCCCAAGGATTAATCGATAGCGAGCGAGAAAAGGATGGATGGCAATACGGGTAAGGCTCACGCGGAATCCGGCAGTGGGCACATCGACGTCGGCCAGCTCCGGACGATCGCTGTTGCACGCCGACAGGAGGAGGACCAGACCGATCAGGCACCAGCCTGGCCCTTGCAACGGCATCACTTGGCGGAGGGCACCTTCGAAGCCGCGCCGATGGCATCAAGTCCGGCCTCGGCACAAGCATCGTCAAGATGAGTTCCCGGTGCGCCACCAACTCCGATCGCGCCGACCACCTCACCGGCAATTTCGATCGGCAGTCCTCCACCGACCATGAGGATGCTGTCATTCATTTCACGTAGCGCCTGCAACGCAGGCTGTTTAGCGATCATTTCAGCCAAGTCAGTCGTCGCGCGCCGCAAGCTGGCGGCGGTATAGGCTTTCTTTCGACTGCTGTCGATCGTATGGGGCCCGGCGCCATCTGCTCGCAGCATGGCGCGTAGCAGCCCCGCGCGATCCACCACCGACGCGCTGACCCGATAACCGTCCTTCTTGCAATGATCAAGTGCTGCTTGGACGGCTTTCCCTGCCAAGGTCGCAGGCAAGACGGATTCTTTTGGCAAATCCTCAGCCGCCTGCGTCATGGCTGGCCCTGCGCCAACCATCAACAGCGCCCCAGCAATAACACCCATGTATCCAAGTCCTCGACCGGACGATCGCACTGTCCTCACCATCACGTACCTCCCGTATCCTATTGACGCAAGGTTCTATCTTGATGCGCATAACGCGTACAACTACATGCACGATGCGCGAGCCTACGGCCACAGCACCGATCTGTCAAGACTCGCGTAACGCGGATGAGACTGGCCAACGTCGGCAATCCGATTGCAAATAGAGCGCGAACTTGGCCGCAGCGGACAGCTGGTCGTGACCGACCGGCCGGGCAGACGGGAGCGCAGAGCATCGAGCCAGGCACAGCGGCATCGGCCTGCCCGACGCGAAAGGCTGACGGCAGCGGAGTCTCATGGGGGAGATTGGCGCAACAGGCTGCGCAGGGCGGGGTATGCGATCAGCTGAGGAGCCGGTTAGTAGTTGGCGATTGGGTGAATCACCGGATGGAGTGTGCCAGGGCCATGCAGCTCCTCGATCCACACCTTCGCCTGCTCACTATAGAAGGTGTAGTCGCTCTCCGGGTAACTTGACACGACGGCATGCAGGAGTTGCTCGGCTTCTTCCTCTCGCCCGGCGCTCAGACTTGTGCGAGCCGCCTGTAGAGTGCAGGACGCGGCCAAGGCCTTGGGATCAACGGTAGTCCGTACCGGCTGTTTCGTCACGAATCGATCAAGACTTTTCGGAACATCGGGAGCGGGGACGACATGAGTATCGGCAGATTGCTGCAACTGCTTCGCCGCCGACAAGACCGTATCGACATCGCCGCTGGATTGACAATGCCGATACAGCTCCCACATCGACATGACGGAGAACGGTCGAGACGCGGCCGTCTGCTCAGACGGCTGAAACAACTGGCAACCGGCCACAAGGAGACCCAGAAGTATGAGCAATGGAGATTTCATAGGCAGTATGTCGTGAGATTTGTTCTATCCTTACCGGATCATTTCTCTACCTGTCAAGATTTCGTGGCACGAGAAGAGAGAACGACCTCGGCAGACCAAAGCCCACAGCCATGGGAACTTGCTTGTCCGAGGATGAGACTTTCCAACTTGGTGACTCATCGTGCGTCAGGCACTCGCCCTCGAGTCACGCCAATGTCCTCGATCAAGGCCCGTAGAGGTTCCGCCACGGACCAGGCCTGCGCGCAACAGCCACGGGCGTGGTGGGGATTCTGGCCGTCGAAAATCTCCGAGACCTGTCCCACACAGGCCTCATCAAGGCGAGAGAGCAAGCCGTCCAGAAACGTGCGCGCCTCGCCTCGTACCGACGAACTGTCGCCATAGGTCTTCACCCACGCCGTCACGAACGGACCGAGGAGAAAGGGCCACACGGTGCCTTGATGGTACGCAGCGTCTCGCTCTGAGACCCCACCGTGATAGGACGCACAAAACCGAATATCCTCCGGCGCCAGCGTGCGCAATCCGACTGGTGTGAGCAGTCGCTCTTTCATCAGCTGTAGCACTTGCCGCGCCTGTGGGGCACTGACCAACCGATCATCCAATGCCAGCGCATAGATTTGGTTTGGGCGGAGTGACGCATCATCTCCGCTCTGCCCATCTACGACATCAAACAGATATCCTCCGGTCTGGTACCAGAACCGGGCGCGAAACGACTCGATGGCCCGTCCACGATCCCGAAGACAGTACGCCGCATAGTCCGGCTCGCCGAACTGCGTGGCTAATTCCATCGCCACCGCCAGCGCCCGCACCCATAGGGCCTGGATTTCTACCGGCTTGCCTTGACGAGGAGTGACCACCCAGTCACCAATCTTGGCATCCATCCAGGTGAGTTGCGCGCCGTCTGGTCCGCTCATAATCATCCCATCGTCATCCATCCGGATTCCAAACCGTGTGCCACGGCGATACCCATCCAGAATCTGTTTGATCGCGGGCCAGACGGTCTGGCGCATCCCAGCGAGGTTTCGACTGTAGGAAAGGTAGCGCCCGACGGTATGAACGAACCATAGTGACGCATCGACCGTGTTGTACTCGGGCTGCTCGCCCACATCCGGAAATCGATTCGGCACCATGCCCTGCGACACCTGCGAGGCGAACGCCTCAATCACCTGCCGGGCTATGTCGTAACGGCCTGTCACCAGACAGAGTCCCGGCAAGGCAATGAACGTGTCCCGTCCCCAGTCGGTAAACCAAGGATATCCGGCTATAACGGTCTGCCGGTCTCCTCGTTTCACAAGATAGGCGGCCGTCGCAGTCCAGAGTCTGCGGGTCAACGGGTCGTCCGTCGAAATGGCTTCTTGCATCCCTTCGCGACGGTGACGCTCCTGAGTCATGATCTGCCCCACCCCGACGGACAGAAGATCCTCGGTGGTGAAGACAAGCTCGGCCGCCGTTCCTGGAACGACGAAAAACACCCATTCGCCCGGTGACCACCAGTCCTCTGCAGGGTCGAGCCCACGCTCGAGCTCGATCCGATACTGCACATCGCGATACCAATCCGGCCCATGCCGGTACTGACCGTTGTGAAAGGCACGCACCGCGGG
>JBDTWG010000264.1:0-5310 GCA_040006855.1 Nitrospira sp. | reverse complement strand
CTTTCGATGCGAGGGCCGAACTCCGAGACACTCGCGGATTCATTTCAATCACGACCATCTCGCCATTGACGGGATTCATGCCGAACTGAATGTTGGCCCCGCCGGTATCGACGCCGATCTCACGAATGATGCGCACGGCCGCGTCCCGCATCATTTGATACTCTTTGTCGGTCAACGTGAGGGCGGGAGCTACCGTGATACTGTCTCCGGTGTGCACGCCCATCGGATCCAAATTTTCGATGGGACAGACGATGACCACATTGTCATTGAGGTCGCGCATGACCTCGAGCTCGAACTCTTTCCAGCCGATGACCGACTGCTCGATGAGGACCTGGCGGACCGGACTCATGGATAGCCCCCATTCCACCTGCGTGCGAAATTCCTCGATGTTGTATGCGATGTTGCCGCCGGTTCCACCCATCGTAAAGGACGGTCGCACAATAGCGGGGAACTGAACCCGTCTGACCTGTTCCTCTGCCTCCAGGAGCGACGTGGCCACGCCGCTGTCCGGGACGCGCAAGCCGATTTTCCACATCGCCTGCCGAAAGGCATCTCGGTCTTCGGCTTTATGGATGGCGTCGATCGACGCGCCGATCAGTTTGACGCCGTACTTTTCAAGCACGCCACGTTTGGCCAATCCGATCGCCGTATTCAACGCGGTCTGTCCGCCCATGGTCGGCAAGAGCGCATCCGGCCGCTCGCACTCGATCACTTTTTCGACGACGTCGAGCGTGATCGGTTCGATGTAGGTGCGGTCGGCAAAATCCGGATCGGTCATAATCGTGGCGGGATTGCTGTTGATCAGGATGACGCGGTAGCCCTCTTCCTTCAGTGCCTTGCAAGCCTGCGTCCCCGAGTAGTCGAACTCGCACGCTTGCCCGATGACGATGGGGCCTGAACCGATCAAAAGAATGGAGCGGATGTCTGTCCGTCGTGGCACAATTGACCTCTAGAGAAAAAGTTATCCAGTCGGCAGGGGCGCCTCAGGCATGGGCCCCACCGGCGGCCGGTAGGGCTGAATGGGACCGATCGGGAATGCCGGGGTTTGTCCCGAAGGGTGATAGTACTTCAACGCATCCGGGATCCAGGCTTCGATTTGATTGATCCGGGTCACGTCGGATGGATGGGTCGAGAGAAATTCTGGAATCGCTTGCTGCGAACGAAAGCAAAGTTTGTTGATCATCGCTCGTGGACAGCCGCTCATCCGTTCCCAAAAGGCCACGGCCTCGCGTGGGTCATACCCTGCCTGTGCCATTAAACGAAGCCCGATTTGGTCCGCTTCCGACTCCTGCCGGCGGTCGAACGGTAATGATACGCCGACGCCATACGCGGTCATCGCCGCCATCGCCGCATCGGGGCGTCCCGTGGCTGCGCCTGCTCCCAGCGCGGCAAGCTGTCCAATCTGTTCGAGAATGCCGCGACTCATCCGTTCCGCTCCGTGGCGCTGCAGGGCATGCGCGACCTCGTGGCCCATTACCGTCGCGAGCCCATCCTCGTTCTTCGTCACTTTCAAAATGCCGGTAAACACCGCGACCTTACCCCCGGGAAGCGCAAATGCATTGATCGTGCGATCGTCCTGGATGACGGCGAATTCCCACTGATACTCCGGCTTGTTCGCCGCCTTGGCGATACGATCCCCTACCCGGTGTACCATTTCGTTGATTTCCGGATTGTCGCTCAATGGAGCCTGCCGCAGCACCTCCCGAAAGGCTGAGAGGCCCATAGCCATTTCTTTTTCTTCCGAAAAATAAATAAACTGTTCTCGGGCTGTGCCGGGAGCCCGCTGGCAGCCCGCAAGCGATTGGAGCAATCCTGTGGCCGCTCCCAGCCCGAACGTGGTGGTCAGGAGATAGGCTGCACGCGCGCCCAGCGCGAGGACTGCCCGCCGACCCAGCGGGGTGCCCAGCATAGTCTCGATTGCATGATTCGATGATGGCTGCATGGCGCGCACTCCATTCAACCAGCACCGCGCACAGGATGCAACTGACTGTCTCAGGGCATCCACAGATACATGAACTGGGGCGACCCGCCTCTGACCATCGACAACAGGTCGATGGTGGCTAGATTGGCGAGACTCGGCGCCGGTGCGACGATACGCGAGTAGATGTTATTTTGGTATTCGCCGGGTCGGCGATAGGTGACGACGCGCGCTTCCGTCAAGCCGGCTTTCTTCTTGGCCAGTTCCACGGCGTCCTCAAGATACCCGATTTCGTCGACCAACCCTGACGCTTTCGCCTGCTCGCCGGAATAGATTCGGCCATCGGCTAGTTTCTTAATCGTGTCACCGGACAAGTTGGGCCGTCCCTCTTGCACAATCTGGAGAAAACGTTGGTAAAACCCATCGATCACACCTTGGAATATCGCGCGCTCCTCCGGCAACATCGCTCGGAACGGTGACCCCATGTCTTTGCGTGGCCCCGAGGTCACGGCATTCGTCTCGACACCGACCTTCTCCAAGAGTCCCCTGGCATTGACGGTCAGCATAATGACGCCGATACTGCCCGTTACGGAAGAGGGATGAGCCAGCACCGTGTCGGCTGCGGCCGCAATGTAGTAGCCGCCTGAGGCACCGACATCCATGATCGAGGCCACCACCGGAATCTTTCGGGTCGTCTTGAATGTTTTCAGTTCGTGGTAAATGATGTCGGAAGCCGTGACGGTCCCGCCTGGACTGTTGATTCGGAGTACAATCGCCTTGACTCGCTCATCCTTTCTGGCACGCTCCAATTCCTCTTTGACGGTCGCCAGCATTCCCGGCGTCGAATAAAAGCCGTCCTTGTTGTCTGAACTGATCACGCCTGAAATATCCATCAGCAGGATCTTGTCCTTGCCGGTTCCGCTGACCTTATGTTCCTCAAGGGTTCCCGGTCCTGGAGGCAGGTTGATCGTCACACAGGCTGCCTGCATCAGGGCGAGGACCAGGACAGCGATACCGGCACAAAGTTGCCAAGGGCTATGCATGGTGTGTCTCCATCAAGTCGACAAATTGCTGAAAGAGATAGGCGGAATCGTGCGGGCCTGGCGAGGCTTCCGGATGATATTGCACGGAAAAAACCGGTCGGTCCAGACAGACCATTCCTTCGACGGACCCATCATTGAGGCTGGTATGAGTCAACTGCACCCGACCGAACGGTGTGTCTGCGATGGACAGTTCCTGTCCACGCTGTGATCGATCGATCGGAAAGCGCACGCCGAAGTTATGGTTCTGAGAGGTGATTTCGACTTTTCCCGTCCGAAGATCCATTACCGGATGGTTTGCGCCATGGTGACCGAACTTCAATTTATAGGTGGAGAAGCCCAGCGCCAAGCCGAGCAACTGATGCCCCAGGCAAATGCCGAAAATCGGCAAGCGGCCGATCAACTCTCGCAGGGCGGTCATGGCGTAGGGCACGCCTTCCGGATCGCCGGGACCGTTTGAAAGGAACAACCCGTGGGGATTGAGGGCCAATACATCATTGGCGGGTGTAGAAGCCGGTACGACGGTCACGTCGCAGCCGACATCGACCAGTCGGCGCAAAATATTCTGTTTGATTCCAAAATCGTAGGCCACGACGCGCCAGGTCGCCCGCGGTGTGGACGGGGCTGCGGCGGCAGGCATCTCCAGCTTGGGTGCCCAGTTGCCGGTTCCGGTGGTCCAGGGATAGCTCCGTTCGCACGTTACGGTGGCGGCCAGATCTCGACCAATGATGCTTGGCGCTTGCCGAGCCTTTTCCGCCACACGGCGAGGATCCAAGTCGATATGCGAAATCACGCCAGGTTGCGCGCCTTTTTCTCGCAGGTGCGTGGTGAGCGCTCGGGTATCGATTCCCTCGATCGCGACGATGTTGGCCGTCTGCAAATATTCTTGCAGCGTCGCCCTGCTACGCCAATTGCTCGCCACCCGGCTGGATTCCTTGACCACGAATCCTTCCGCCCAGATGCGTCCTGACTCGATGTCTTCGGGGGTCACGCCATAGTTTCCGATGTGTGGACAGGTCATCGTCACGATCTGTCCGCGATAGGAGGGATCGGTCAGCACTTCCTGGTATCCTGTCATAGCCGTGTTGAACACGACTTCGCCGCCGGTCTCGCCTTCCGCTCCCAAGGCCCGCCCTTCGAACCACGTTCCATCGGCGAGTGCTAGAATCGCTTTCTTCACCATCACTCCTTAACGAGGAATCCATGATCGCACGCGCAGGGTCAGCAATGCGATTCCGAGTCCCACATTCACGATATAAAGAACCCGCACCGGTTTGTGCATCTGAAAGAAGGCCTCGAAGGCCGCTTTTCTCGCCTCCTCACCTTTGGAGGCGAAGGCTTGGGCTTGCAGGGCCGCGGCCTGGGGATGCAGCACAAACGTGATCACTCCGGCGGTGAGGAGCATCCCCCCAAGCAGCAGCCATTCGGTTCGGGAGATCTCACCATCGGCCATGCCTTGCTGGACTAGCCAGGCCCGCCACAGAACTCCCAGGGTCAACACCGTCGCGGCGCCGAGGACCAACCGATTATATCCGTCGAAGGCCCGCGTCAGGAAGAAGCCGCCCGTATCCTGCCCGCCGAAGGTGTTGAACACAGCCGGAATTACGGCTGCGACCAGCACCACGAGCCCGCCGATCCAAATTGCCAAAGCGAGCAACTCACAGGTGATGCAGGCGATCAGTCCTTGTCGCACAATCCTCGCCCCTAACAGGATGTTGAAAAAGTCCGCCAGCTTTGTTCTCGCGGCGCTCCGAGGCTCCACATACGGAAAAAGTACGTGGAGCCTTCTCGCTTGCTGCGGCCTCGCTGGACGGATCTTTTGAACATCCTGCGGGCACACTGCCTGTCATCTCCAACTTACATATCTTTATGTATCAGTGGCCCTTGCTACGCCTGCCGGCCGGGCTGATCAAGGTCGAAGACCACGCGACCGGCCACGATGGTCGTGGTCACCCGCCCCTTCACTTTCCAACCGGCGAACGGTGTATTGCGGCTCTTGGAACGAAACCGTGAGGGCTCCACTTCCCACTGCCTGTGTTGATCGACAATGGCCACGTCCGCCGGAGCGCCGACTGCCAAGGTGCCGGCATTGAGGCTGAAGGCCTTGGCCGGGGCCGTCGCAAGTTTGTCCACGGCCGATTCGATCGTGAGCACACCCTCCTCGACCAAGGCTAATGTCAGCGACAACGCGGTTTCCAAGCCGACGATGCCGAAGGGAGCCTCGGTAAACTCTTGCTGTTTTTCTTGTGTCGCATGCGGGGCATGGTCGGTCGCGATGACGTCGATGGTCCCGTCACGGAGCCCTTCCTTGATGGCCTGCACGTCTTGCCAAGTCCTCAGTGGAGGATTCAT
>JBDTWG010000263.1:0-5320 GCA_040006855.1 Nitrospira sp. | reverse complement strand
GAGTCAAGTGTATTTACGACAAGGTCTTTGTATGCATGGCCTGAGAAAACCTCTGGGCCCGCAGGCCAGATCGGCAATCCATGAGCAACGGCTGCCTTCACGAAATGATTGTAATGCCTGCTGGCATCCTTACTCGCGACCACCCCGATATTGAAAGGCACAATCGCGACAAGGGTACTGGAGGTAGACGCCAGAGAAACAAATCGGTGTAGGTCACGAAAGTGCTCATCCAAAAGGGCATTGTTCCCATACGGATCACTGTCCTCGGGCGACGGAGCATATGTCATCAGCCTAAGTCGAATGTAGATGCTCTGAAATAGAAATGAATTCTTGAACAGGATGCGAACTGGACTTATCCGTGCCAAAAGGGAACTCGCATGCTCACTTTGACCTTCACGAGGGGTCACTTGGGCAAGATAGTCCATGTCGTTAAAGGCGTAGAGAAGAAGGATTACGTTTGGCTGGTGTCCTTGCATGGCTTTCAGAAACTCGATGTGGGTCAGGGTATGCGTGTCGCCTATGCTGGCATTCAGTGAGGTCCACTCAATCCCTGTCCGTTGATTTAATCGTTTAGCAAGTTGCTCTCCAAAGCGATCCTCTGTGTGGGGCAGGCCCCATCCGAAAGCCAGCGAGTCGCCCACCACCAGCAGTCGTTGGTGGTCACCCGAAGCGGGGCGTGGATGCTCAGCGTCGCGAAATCCCGCCTGATTCAAAGAGACAAATTTGTGGGACCACAGTGCCGTTGTGTAGGTGGGATAATCTTGTGACTGTGGCGCCACAATGGCGAACACTCGGATCCCGCCTTCAATCAACAGCAAGAGAACTGCTGTGACCCAGATCGCCAGAATGATCGCACCTGCTCTCGAAGTGCGCCCACGAGGCACCACCGTCTCGGCCAGGCCAAGTGTGGCCACCAGCCACGCTCCCCATAACACAAGTGCCGCTAGAGGATGCGATGAGCCGAACACGTTCAAGTCAGCTATCTGGCCCCAATTCCTTGATGCATCCAGGCCGTTGAGAAAGTATCCGGTTCCCCACATCAGAACAGCCAATTCCAAACACACAGACCCAATGGAGGGTTGATACGTATCAAGATTCAGCTGCCTACTACGAGTCCAGGAATGCGCAACGGTCATCAAAAACAGTGCGCCTGAGATGACGACAATTGCCAGGTAAGGCCAGGACCATAGCCCGAATACATCTCTATTCTGAGAACGGTACGCGAGACTGCCGAATAAAAAGAGGCCCAGCCCTATGACTCTCGCGGCATGGGCACGAACGGATGTCTTCAGAATGACTGAGCTTGCGGAATTGCCGTACGATCCACTCTGAATGTGGGCATGCTTTCCACCGCCATCATGGCAGCTCTGCTTCGTTAGCGTCGGTAAATGGTCCACAAGAGATAGATTGTTCTCTGAGTTGAATTGTACTGGTTGGATGGATTGTCGAACGACCGAGGCAGGGCGCACGCGCCTGCCCTCTGCGGACAACCGCGTGCGCTCCATAATTTAGAACACAGAGTAGATCGCTGGAGCGAGAACACTTCCTTCGAGGAAAAATGCGAGGGCACTCAATGCCAGTAAGACAAAAATGACCGGCGCAAGCCAATAAGACTTCTTTTCCTTCAGATACGTCGAAAACTCGGTGATCAGGCTATAGTAATCGTGCACTCGTGTAATTGTATTCATTCGGCCCTCCTTGTTAACCATGGGTTCATCATGAAACTGAAACATTCTTAGCTGTCTCTGACTGAACGGTTGCGATGCGCGCTGGCTCCTTCCGTGTGGCCGACCATTTCTTCACGTACAAGCAGCACTCTCTAAACACGATGAACGAGATGATGGCGCCTGGGTAAAACCAGAATCCTCCGAACCGCGACGTGATGCCTCCACAAATCAAGGCCACGATCATGGATGTGAAATCGGCCACCGGGCCGAGTGGCTCGAAGACCTGCATATGCTTGGAATTAGTCAGGAGGCCATCTTTGCGGACCAACTCCTGCTGCCAGGGACGTTTCTCATACGGTTTTAATCGATCGGTTTGCGCAACACCTGGCGCAGCCGTATCTTTCAGGACATTGTCGTCGCAGGCATCGATGCAGGCGTAGCATTTGATGCACTCGGTGTTAATCACCTTCCCGTCAAAATGGAAGATCTCCCGACTGACATCGATGCCCTGCGGGCAGGCATTACTGCAGTCCCGGCAGCCAGTGCACTGGGCCACGCGGGTGATTTTTGTCTGCACCGGGGAAATGTTCATGAGCGGGACCATCATCGGAGCGTAGGGACATAGGATCCGGCAAAATGCCCCCTGTCCGTAACGCAAGTTCAGTACGATGCTCATGGTGAATTGAATGAACACCGCCAACCCAAATGCCAGCAGGTAATCATTCCACGTCGGCTTAATATCAAAATTGAAGAACGCCGTCTTTGCGAATGCCTTACCCTCATAGCCGGGCAAATCCGCAATGGGCACCGGCGCCATGACGTTCACCTTGGGGGAGAACCCCACGTTGTGAATGAGGATGATGACAGGCAGCAGAAGTACAAATAGGGCGCCGATCCTCAAGAGCCAGCGATGAGGCGTGTTGACCAACACGTTTTTTTCGCGCAGGTTCATATACTGGCGCACCTTGAATTTGCGCAGGATCCAGTCGGCGAATTCGATCGCCCCGCGCATATGACAGACCCAGCCGCAAAACCCACGTCCCCAAATCAAGATCGAGACTAAGATGAGGATGACCATGATCGCGGCCGCGTTGATGGTGCCTTTGGCGAGAGAGGGCACCCCCATCATTGCGGTCTTGCCCCAGATCTCGATGCCGAACACATGCCACGAAATGAGATGAAAGGCGATATACGCGTGCACCGAAGCCAGAGCAATCATGCGATATGTGTGCCGTTTTGTCAGGGCCGGTTCGGCGGGGGGGTGAACTTTGCAGGAGCGGTGGGAATCCTCTTTGCGACTGTCTATTGAGATGAGCTGAAGTTGTTGGGTTTGTGGAGCGACTGCAGGACTCATATATAGCCCCCCATAGGTGGTAGATGTATTCCCACCTAGTGCTGATATTTGTGTGGAACCCCCTTCATGAAGAATAGTTGGGATCGTGAGGTTGTGCCATGCATCTAAAGGCGGAGGGTGGCGAGATAAACGTACTGGGTCGTCGGATCGGACCACATTGTTTCACTCACCAGTAAGGGGAGCAGAAACTGAGAAGATTCGGGAAATGAGGTCGTCACCTTCAACCTTCATAAATCTTCTTTGGACAGCTCAAGCGAGGGGAGAAGAGAGCAAGTTGTGAGCCATCGATCTCCCCTCCCATACCATTCCCGAATTCTCAATAAGCACGAGATTCAGTAGAGGAAGGCAGCCACGCTGTGGCCTTATACACTCCTTGCCCGGCCCCTCAACGGTTTCGCACGGTGCAAATTGAGCGGGAACGCTCACTGAGTTGGGCTATTCGTCGTTGTAGGAATTTCCGGTGCAGCCCCGTTTAGCCGTCGATGTGAGAGCATGGCCTGGTGGTCTGGCTGCTGGATGGGGAGTTATTCAAGGGGATCGTTGGCCAGGTTTGTCCGCCCTGC
The DNA here is from genome assembly GCA_040006855.1 of Nitrospira sp. Classification (GTDB taxonomy): domain Bacteria; phylum Nitrospirota; class Nitrospiria; order Nitrospirales; family Nitrospiraceae; genus Nitrospira_A. Next base: position 1,736 of record JBDTWG010000263.1, on the reverse strand, counting down.
TGGCTTTAATGAGGAAGGTTTGCCGTGAAATCTATTGTGTGGCGAATGAGGGGAAGCGTCTGGTGTCGATTCGAAAGAAACCAAGGCGTATTGCCCCACTACAGAAGCAGAAAGATTCTGCCAGGGCAGTGCTTGCTTAAAGATGTGAGAAGGCGTTCTTCGCAAGGGTTTCCACGTTCGCTTCATCGTCAGGTGATTCTTTCATGGTGACTTCAATCGTCACCTGGCCTTTCCCCAGTAAAGATCGAGATATGGGTCTCTTTGTTGCGAGTCACTCACGCTCCCTCGCCCAGTCCCCCGAAAGGCGTCTGCGTTCTGATCGATCGGCGCGTGCTCAAAACCGGCGGCGGTAACAACCCACAACACCAGCGCACCCTTTCCTCCCTGCCGGAGCCAGGAACGCCTTTCACCTTCTCGATGATCTCCTCGACCTCGGCCTTCGTGACCAGAGGAGCGGGTGAACAGCTAACTGTTTTCAAAGCAGTGGCTAACCTTCGCCGGTAGAAGAACGATGCGAGGCGGGGGAAGGCGGGAGGGTGAGGCTACAGTCGGCCACGCTCTATTTCATGCAGGTAGATAAAACTGGGGGCTTTGACGCCGGCCGTTCTCCGCATCTCCACCAGCTCCGGAGATTCGAAGAAGCGCCGGGCATTGCCCAACGAGGGCCACTCTGAGAAGTGGACGATGGTATTCGCATCCTGGTCGTACCGTAGTACCTGGTAGCTGATTTCTCCGGCCTGTTTTCTGATCCCTGCCGCGCGGTCGAATACGGCTTTCCACGCCGGATAGGTCTCGACTTCATGAATGATCAACACGTACGGCACGCGAACTCCGAACATAATTGTTGGGCTGGGGTTCGCAAGGAAGGCTGCTGCGGTCTGCAGCTGCCATCTCTCAAGCAGGCTCAGCGATGGTGTTTCGGCGAGTCTACTGCACAATCATAGAAGGATTCATCATTTCAGAGGCGACGGTTAGTTGATGCATGCCTGAATGAACTCGTCCCAGGCAGCCGTTCTCGGAAGAATTCTTCATCTTCATTTTATGGACCGCTCATGCTGAACCGATAGGCCACATGACTGAGGAGCGCGCTGGTTCACACTTTCAACGAGGAGGGCGCATCGTCGATGACACCATCACCACTCCGAAAGACGGTCCGATCCGGTTCATCTCGCTCCCCATCACGCGAAGGAACGATCCAGTACATCCGGGTGCTCGCTGAAGATCGGACGGTTCGTGTGATGCTGCATGCTCAGCCTCTGACATCCGTGTCAGGAGTTGCCGGGCGACTGACACAATCGTTCGTCAATCTGCTGGATAAGGCGTTGGTTCACAGGGCTTGAAGTGCTGCCCGTTCACTCTGTGCCAGGTGGTCGTGCTCACAACAAGAGCCTAATTCCTCACGGCTCACCTCGATCACGTGCCTGTCCCTCCTGCACATGAAAGGAGGGGAAATTAATAACTGGTGTGCATGGCACGTAGAGTCCATACTCTTCCGGTGCGCGGCTTCGCCAGACCGCAGGTGTTCTGGAAAGCAGCCTTATTTCACGTGTCTTAACAAGGAGGTTCTATGAATGTTTCCCCAAAGAATGGTGTCTCATTCGCGTTGATTCTGCTCGTCATCGCAATCGGTCTTGCGCCGACTCCCGCGTCGGCCAATCCCGATTTGGTGGAAAGTGGACGTCTGTTGGCGATCTTGTTGGATGCCGGTCGAGGAACCGTCGCCGCCAATCAGCCCC
>JBDTWG010000262.1:0-5385 GCA_040006855.1 Nitrospira sp. | reverse complement strand
GTGAAGGTAGAATCCATCGAATCTATCGAACTCCTGTAAGGAACCCTGTGGTGAGAGCCCCCGTGTTACCAAGACGGGGGCTATTCCGCTCCGCCCCGCAGCCTATCGGCATGCGGCGCGGACCGGCGTTGGCGCAAATCCAAGGAACCAAGTCTCATTCGCCTAACAATTCCCATATGGATTTGATAGTTTCGTCATGCTTTCCGCGCAGAATTCCGACCCTATGCGAAACTCAATGTTCAAGTAAAGTACCCAGTAGTGGCCAGACCTAGCCACTAAAGGCCAACAGAGGACAAATTATCGGTGAGCTTGTAGGTGAAGGGAAGTGGGCATATGAACGCTTAAGTGCGCTGGTGATTGCAGTAATTAGGTTGCTAAGTACGTCCAAACCGATCGGCTAAGGAAGCTAGGTTTTTTTGACAATGAAGCGAAAGAAGAGCATGGAACGAATGGAAGGCCTAGTAGTCCCACGTCATTGCAACGTGGGCCTGGGGGTGCTAATTTGCCTTGCCCACGGCTTCAATTCATGGCTCGGTCAACTCGTGAATTATCGGATGAACACTACAGTTTGACTAATGAGCCAAAAATTCTCATCCAGCAGCATCTCAATCACCTACACGTGTGTGAATTGAAAAAAAAGGTCCGGAAGGTGAAGACGATTCTATTAGTGGATGATGAGTCGGACGTCAGAAGTTTTCTGAGGCTTCGGTTAGAACGCGGCGGCTATCGCGTATTGGAATCGGAATCGGGTACTCATGCCTTACAGATTGTGCAGCAGACTCATCCAGACCTCATTGTTTTGGATTGGAAATTGCCTGGCCTGACTGGAATTGATGTTCTAAGAGGGATCCGAGGAAATTCGTTTACAGCAGACCTGATCGTTTTCATGGTCACAGGTATGGATGAGGCCGAGGTCCGTCAGGAACTCCAGGATCTGGATGTTTTTGCGGTGATTGAAAAACCGTTCGACCCTGGATTTGTCTTGCGCAAGATAGACGATGCATTAAGGGGTTCCCCTCACTAAAAGGCCCTTCTGGTGAACGCGGCGCTCACATTGCCGAACAATTTCATGGCATGATGACTCGTAGTAGTACAGGCCTTCTTTAGTCCGAACTCGCGCATGTGGCACGCATTATATTCACTCACTTCTTCGGTTTGGTAACCGCGTCTGGATCAAGAGGTAGGTGGATATGAAAAGTGGTACCTTGGCCGACGTCACTCTCCACAGTGATCTTTCCTCGATGAGCATCGATGACATCCTTGACGATCTTGGTTCCAAGGCCTGTTCCACCAGGCTTGGTGCTCATCGTCCTAGACGTAAATAGCCGCTCACGAATTTCCTGAGGGATACCTCGGCCTGTATCAGAGACCGACACAATGACCTCCTGTCCATTGTCTTCCACCTGGCCAGACACGGTAATTGACCCGCCTTTCGGAACTTCGGGAATGGCGTTATTCACAAGATTGTAGAAGGCATTATACAGACGGCGATGATCGGCTCGGATCAATGGCAATATATCGAGTTTTCTGGAGGTTAATGCAATTTCCTTATCGGCAGCTAAGATGCGTAGCGTTTGAAGTACATCGCCCACGACAACGTCCAGTTTGCAAGGAAGGAATTGTGCTGGGGCGCTGAGCCCCTTTACACAATCTGCAATTTCTTTGAACCGATCGTGGATCCGTCCGGTTGTTTTCTGAATCATCACAATGGCTTCATCGCAATTTTGTCTACTCTCCCGTAGACAGTCGTCTCCGTCATTGGGATGCAACTGGAATGCTCTATCCATCTCCTGCTTTATCAGCCAGGCTCCCGAAACTATGGGCTGTAAGAAATTTTTCAAATCGTGTCCGATATTTCCAATAAGACGCACCACCTCGCCCAATTTCGCTTCCTCGTACAACCGCGCCTGCTTAATAGCAAGGGCCGCGAATGCGGAGACGATCGTCAGGAGTACCAAATCACCTTTATCCAGACTTCCATCCCGTTTATTGAGCACGTTCAGTACACCAATAGGATCGCCCTTCCATTGCTTAAGCGGGAGGCTGATCAAGTCACGGGTCATGTAACCAGTGAGTGCATCAATACCGGCGAAATGATGTTCGTTCTCTTTGACATCGCGAATAAGAGCCGGTTCCTTTGATTGGAAGACCTTTCCCGCAATACCCTGATCCCACCCTATGACCGTTCCACGTGGTACCGGTGCCATTCCAATCGAATGGTGAAACACGAGCTGCTGGGCATCCTGATCCACCAGGAGAATCGACCCTGCCTCTGCGCCGACTTCCTGCAGTGCGGCCGTGAGGGTTAGCTCGACGAGATCGTCAATTTCCAAATGCTGAAATAGCGTCTCGCTGATACGTTGGGCGGCTTCTAGCTCGCGGCTAGATTTGAGCGGCGTGCGGTCAGATTCGGTAGCCATTCTATGCGCCGATTAGAAGATGGCACTGCAATGAACGGATATCCGATTCCATAAGCCTATCCTGGTCAAGCGGTCGCGAGTATAGCAGAGGCTAGTCGTGAAAACGAGGATTAGAAATTCGGAACGTCTCGGAGATTTCTATATAGGAATGTCGGCCATGCCAACTCCGAGTCTAAAGGCTGGCACCACTAGGCCGAAGATCTTCAGCCAAGCAGCCGCTTGGTGAGCACACGATCTTCTGGACTCGGCTTAATGTCTCCAGATGGACGGTTCCGGGCACAGGCCCATTCGTCGTCATTCATCAGGCGGCCTTTGAATTAGTATCTGCAAGAAGGAAATTGCGGCTTCACGGAGCATGATGATTTGTCCGCTAGGAGGAAACCTAAAGGCACTCATCCTGGTTACGGACCGGTATGCCTCTGAAGAATGGAGGTATTATGTGTAGGTGATAATTGCAATATATAGTGCTTAGCAATATAGTGCCTTTGACAGGGGGGAGAATTTCCTAAACCAGGAGGACATCTATGGGACGGGGACGCGTATTGATTGTGGATGACGAAGAGGACATTAGAAAGACGGTTCGCTTGACGCTGACGAAGGCAGGGTTCGACGTGGTTGAAGCTGAGGACGGAGAGAAAGCCATCAAGGAAATCGGTGCCGGAGACAATCCACGGATGGTTGATGCGATCTTGTGCGATATCCAGATGCCCAAGATAAATGGCAAAGAAGCAGTGGATTTTTTTAGGCAACAATATCCGTCCGTGCCAGTAATCATTCTCACCGGCCAGCCACAAGTGCAGGATGCAACCGAACTCATGAAACAGGGCGTTGTCGACTACCTAGTGAAACCAGTCAGCCCCGAGAAATTGACTGAGATAGTTGCAAAACATGTGAAAGCGCACGTGTATAAGGACAAGTTCACGACCTAGGAGACTGAGCCTTTCGCGATCGACCACACGATGACATTATTATTCGCGCTTAAACATTCGGTGCGGCACCTCTCATGAAACTGCCAAGTGAGAGCGTCGCCTATCGCTGTTCTACCCGATTTCGGTTATGTCCATAAGGTAGGTCCGATGGCCGATCAACCGATGCCCAAAAATCGTCGCGATCTTGCCCGTCGGCAGGATGATAAGCGAAGCGCAAGGAAAGATCGCGAGCTTGAAGCGGCACGCCGGATTAGCGCAGCACTCTTTGAACATCTGACCCCAGACGAACTGGCTGGCCGGGCCCTTCGGATTGCCCTTGAAGTGGTCCAAGCAGAAAGCGGTTCAATCCTCCTTGCAGATTCGGCGACGGAGCAATTGATCTTTCGCCATTCCATCGGTGATTGCCCGGTCACGCATGGGACGGCCTTTCCCTGGGATAAAGGCATCGCGGGGTATGTCTTTCAGTCTGGAGAGCCGCAGATCATCCGCAACGTTAAGCTTGACCCGCGCCATCTTTCCTCAATCGATGAACTCACCTCTCATAACACACACGATATGATTGCAATGCCTTTAAAGCGATGGGAGGGCGAACCCATTGGTGTGCTTGAGGTTCTCAACAAGCGTGAAGGATCGCTCGATGAGGCCGATGTCGGCATACTGAGCATCGTCTCTGCGATCACTGCGACATCCATCGAGCAGGCTCGTCTGTATGAAGAGGCCAAGTTGGCGGAAGTGGTGCGGATGTTGGGCGACATCAGTCACGACATCAAGAATTTATTGATGCCTGTGGTTTGCGGGGCCGGATTGATGCAGGATGACTTAAAGGAACTTCTCAAAGATGCTCTCAAGCGGGGCGATAAGCAGGCGAGAGAAAGTTTCGATCGATGCAATGAAGTAGTCGGTATGATGGAGAACTCGACACGACGTATTCAGCATCGCGTGAAAGAGATCGCTGATTGCGTCAAGGGACTCACTACTCCACCAGAATTTAAGCAATGCAGCTTTAATAAGGTGGCTAATGATGTCCTGGACGCACTCAAGTGGTGGGCCAATAAAAATGGGGTGCTTATCGAGACCTCTGGACTTGAACAAATGCCCGATATTATTGCTGACGAGCGACGGCTTTTCAATGCGCTGTATAACCTGGTTAACAATGCTATTCCGGAGGTTCCGAAAGGGGGGAAGGTTACCGTAGCCGCTAGAGAAGAACCAATCGGAATCGGACTTCACATAAGGGTATCAGACACAGGCAAAGGTATGCCGCCAGAAATACGCGACGCACTCTTTACTCCCGCTGCCAAGAGTAGTAAGTCGGGCGGAACAGGGTTGGGAACGAAGATTGTGAAGGATGTGGTTGACGCCCACCACGGAAAAATTACTGTGGAGAGTCAGTTGGGCGAGGGGACCACATTTCACATTCACTTGCCGCTGCAGCCTGCAAAGACATCCTTCAGATAGACAAGGGGAATGTGAAGGACATTCTGTTGGCCAGTATTCTATATCAATGTAAAGGTTCTAGTGTGCTGACGCGCTGATTAGCTCGTCAGCCGCACGGTCACGTATGCAGCTCGAGAGTTCCGATTTCCAGTTGACCGTCCCTTTCCCGCACTTCAGACCACCCTCTTGCCCACATAGCCAACGTACATCACGACAAAGTGCGGATGCACGCCTTTCATACATAACGATGCTGCGTAAGCTTATCGGTCGACACTCGAAAGGCTTTTTCCCCAGACTAACCGGAAGGAACAAGCAAAACGTAGTCTTCGGCGCGGTAGGACGATCTACTGCCAGATCAGCAGGAGGTTCCTTTTACATAAGGAGACTGCTATGGAGAAGCGACCTGAGCTGTGGTTTGTCTCTTGTGTATTGATTCTAAACTCATTAGTACTTGCGGCCCCTACCACTTCTTTCGCTATCAATGGGCCTCAGCTCATTGGCTTTTCTGCTGAATCGACGGCACTGGCTGGCTCTGGTCACGTCGCGGTGGCCGACACATCCGCAATTAATACGAATCCAGCCGCATTGTCGCTGATTCA
>JBDTWG010000261.1:0-5401 GCA_040006855.1 Nitrospira sp. | reverse complement strand
TACACTTTTGCCGACAGTCTCGGGACCGAATGGATCGAGCCGCAACCGGACCACTGGGTGGCCAAAATCCATCGTCTTGCCGCCCGGCGACGGCTCACGATTTTCTTGTCCCATCCCGAACGAGACCCTCAGTCAGACCTGCTGTATAACACGGTGTTTGCTATTGGCCCCGATGGACGGTTGGCAGGCAGTCATCGCAAGATCAATGCATTGCGCGTCGGATCCGAAGCCTGGTCCACACCCGGCACCCAGGCCACCGCATTTCGACTGGCACAATTTGGAACCGTCGGCCTCCTGATCTGCGCCGATGCCTACAGTCCCGGCATCGCCAACAGCCTGAAAGCACAGGGGGCGAAGATGCTGGTATCCTCGGCAGCCTGGGCCCCGGGACTCCATGGGCCGAATGGTGAGTGGGAACGTTGCACGAAAGATACGGGCCTGCCGTTGTTCGTCTGCAATCGCACCGGGGCGGACCGCACGCTCGATTTCAGAAAGGCCGACAGTGTCGTCGCCCAGGGGGGACGTCGGCTCCTCTCGCTGTCCTCGGAACGGTCTACAATTTTCATCATCGACTGGGACCTGCAGACCGGGACGCTCGCCACACAAGAATACCAGCGCATCCTGCTCTAGCGACACAGTGCAGCGCATCGCCGTATCTCGTCGCTCGTTTCTCGTATTTCGTCACACACCATCTCGTCCTGACGAGATACGCTTCACGTTTCACGAGATACGAACGCGGACAGCGAGCTGGTCACAACGACTTCAGCAGGCCATCAACTAAAGCCCGACCAGCAGGCCAGTCACCCACACCGCTGTCGGCATTGATATGGCCGGCGGCACCGATCTCAGCAAATGCACTACCCCAACCGGCTGCGCATCGTTTTGCATAGGCGACGGACCCGAAGGGATCATCGCTGCTGGCGACCACGAGGCTCGGAAAGCGAAGCGTCCCCGCAGGCACGGACTGAAAACCTTGTGCAGCGGGGGGGAAAAGGGGTCCGTCGGGATCGGGGACTGCCACCAGAAAGGCCGCACGGACAGGCGCGCACGAACGATGTGCCCAGTGAGCCACCAAGAGGCAGCCCATGCTGTGGGCAATCAACAGCGGTGGCACAGACAAGCGACCTATCGCGTCATCGAGACCGCGTAACCACTCCTCACAGACGGGACGATCCCAATCCCGCTGCTGTACACGCTGCCAATCCGGGTGTTGTCGCTCCCATAGCGTTTGCCAGTGCTGCGGCCCGGAGTTGCCGATTCCCGGCACGATCAGGGCCACCACCGCGTCACTCCCTGCTGCCTTACCCAGCACGCCCTGCACGCTCCGTGAGCCACGCGACCGCCCCCACCCCGGCGGCGCGACCGCTGGCGAAACAGGCCGTGAGCAGATAGCCGCCGGTCGGCGCCTCCCAATCCAACATTTCTCCCGCGCAAAACACACCCGGCAGAGCACGGAGCATCAGGCTGCTATCCAGCGCCTCGAACCCCACCCCACCGGCCGTGCTGATCGCCTCGGCCAAAGGGCGCGGTGCCACCAGGGTGAGCGTGAGCGATTTGATTGCCGCTGCCAGACGGGTCGGATCCGTAAAATCCTCCTTCGAGACATATTCTCGAAGCAAGCCGGATTTCACCCCTTCGATATGGGCACGCCGTTGCAAATGCGTCGCCATCGTCTTTTTTCCACGCGGTTGAGACAGGTCCTTGATGAGACGCGGAAGCTCGCGATCGGGCGCGAGGTCCAGCCGGAGCGTCCCTCGACCCGTCGCCTGAATCTCCTCGCGAAGGTAGGGGGCGACCGCATAGATCACGCCGCCCTCGACGCCGGTTTCCGTAATCACAAATTCTCCCATGCGACGCATGACCGAACCGGACGGAGACTTTGCAACCACACCCACGGTTTTGACTGGATGTCCGGCGAACTTGGCGCGAAAATGTTCGCTCCATCCCACGTCGAAACCGCAGTTGGCCGGTTGAAGAGACGCGATCGGAACGGCACGCTCTGCGAAGAGAGGCACCCACGCGCCATCGGACCCGAGCTTGGGCCAGCTGCCTCCGCCCATCGCGAAGATGACGGCATCGGCCTGCACATTCAGCGGTCCGTCAGCGGTCTCGAACCGTAGCGCGCCCGCCTCGTCCCATCCACACCAACGATGCCGTACGTGGACAGTGAGGCCTGCTTGACGCAGCCGACGCAACCAGGCACGCAGAAGCGGGGCGGCCTTCATATCGGTAGGAAACACACGGCCGGAGGAACCAACACAGGTCTCCACACCGAGCCCCCGTGCCCATGCGCGAAGAGCCTCGGGACCAAACTCGGCCAGCCAGGGCGCCACCTGCTCCCGACGCTCGCCATACCGTGTGAGAAAAAGCTCGCTGGGATCGGAGTGGGTGAGGTTCAGACCGCCCTTTCCGGCTAACAAAAACTTCCTGCCGATGGACGCCATGGAGTCGTACAGATGCACCTGCGCGCCGCCGGCCAGCGCCGCCTCGGCAGCCATAAGGCCGGCCGGTCCGCCACCGATAATCGCAATGTTCATGTGTTTACTGATCCCTCTCTACGCTCCCCGGCGCGAGGCCATTGGCGAGCCACACGATCCCGCGCCAAGGTGTCGACACCTTCCTGCAGCATGGATTTCGAATAGGAGGCGAACGATATCCTAACCAGGGAGGAAGCTCAAGAGAACCCGCATACCCGATAGCGTGGGCAACAGACTGAGGGGATCCGACTCGCTCAGGGATGAATGGATTGTTTGAATCCCGGCACAATCGCTTTGAGAAAGGCGTTCTTCACAAGATTGATGAGAATATCCCATGTACTGGCCCGCGGGTCGTTCAGTGGGCCGTTTATTTCTGTTTCCGTAGCTACCGCTTCTCGCGGCTCATTTTTGAACATGGTTACGATGCCATCTAACAGACCTTCGTACACCTGCTTGAAAAATCCCTTCTCCTTGTCCTGCGCCGGGTCATAAACGTCCACGTTTTTGAAAAATGGCTTCACGTACCCATTGACCGTCCCTCGCTGCACGGTCATTTCGCTGAAAAAGGCAAACGTGCCGGCCTGAACATCCGCTCCGGCATGGGCCCGCAAGACATTGTTCATGGATTTCAATGGTGTATTGACTATTTTCACTTTGAGGTCGAAATCGGGCAGTGGCTTTTGCGGCCGAAAGACGGCGTTGGCTGTCAGCTTGCCGTTACCCATGAACCGCCCCGCAAGATCGACCTTGCCCGTTCCTTTGTCGAACCGATTTGAAAAGTCTTGAATCGTCATCTCCATCTGCGCGAGGAATACGCGATAACCAGGCTCTGTGTCTTTGTTGACGAACCCAATTTCACTATTGGTAATTTTCCCCCGCTCCACTCGAACCGTCAGTCGAGGCTGCCGTTGATCGGGCGCCACACGCGGCTTTACCGCTTGTGTTGCCTGTTGTATTTTTTCCGCTGATCTGCCCGCTTGCACATAATCTGCACGCAATCCATCCACCAGCAGTTCTGTCAGCTCCACTTGTTGGACAGTGGGTGAGTATTCCACGTGCCCCTTGGCATCGAGCGTGCCCGCCCGAACTTGCAGATTCATCCGGCCCGCCAGCGGCAGCAAATCTTTCAGGATCACATGTGTCAGCGTGACATTCGCATCCACCCCGAGATGCGGCTCTGCCATGAAATCGGCCTTTCCCTCCACGGTGAGCCGGCCGGAATCAAACACCTGGGTATCCAGTTTGATCTTGGAAGGATACACCTGGTCCGCGGACTCAATGTTTCGAATATTTTCAGCATGAAATTGAATGGCCTGCAATCGCAGAGGCTTGCTGTTAGGCGAATCCACATACGTCACATCGCCATGAGAAATCTCCAGCGCATTAATCTCCAACGGATACAGTTCCAATAGGGCTTTCTGCCACCCCCGCTCTTTCAGATTCCGTTCATCACGGACTTCCTCGGCGGCTTGGGTTCGCGTGAAGTGGACAACTGGTCGCTCGATCCGATGGTCGCTCACTACATTCCCCGTCAGTATTTCCCGCCAATGAATACTGGCAGTCCACTGGGCGATTTTCGCGAGAGGCTGATCGGGATGTTTCTCTTGGGCAAGCACCACATTTTCAAGATCAACGGACAGGCCTAGAGGATGGAAGTCCAGTGAACCGATGGTGAGGTGGTATCCGTCCAAGGCTTGATTCACTCGCCGTTCGGCGTAGGCGCGCAACGGTTCATCAATGGAGGCAAACGCCAATATTAAGAACACGAAGATGACGGTCAGAACGACACCCATCATTTTCAGGCGCGGATGTGAAGATAGGGACCAATCCATAGTTAACTTTCTCTTATGTGTGCAGAACGTCTGGAGACACCGGCGCACGACGACGTGTTATCCATCGCATCTTAAGGGCAGTCTGCTGCCATCGGATACTGGCAAAAGCCCGAGGGCACAACAGGGAGGCAAGGAGCAGAAAAAGCAGTCGCATCCTAGCGGGGAAGAGTGACAGGCAGAAACCACCGCGGCTTCATACGTCCAAAATCAGTCCGCAGGGGAGTCTTCAACGTCGCCTTGGAATCCAAGACGTATTGCTGATCTCCCGCCCGCACAAACACCACCCAATGCCAGAATGGCCGCCCCTCTTTCAGATGCCATTTGATGGCGAGCAGCGCGCAATCCGGCAGATTCGCCCAGGCACGAAACGGCCTCGTCGCCCGCGAGGCTTCGACGCCGAACGATGCCAATACACGTCTGACATGGGCTGTCTCCGACCACAATCTTCGATCCTGCGCGGAAATGCCCAAGGAGGCAGCAACCCTCTTTGCTTGCGCATACGACACCCCGGCGATCACCGCCACTGCGGCAATGCCACAACCCGTTCGTTCTTCTTGCACGACAGTCTTCACGGCAGTTCTGCCTTCATCTTTCGCCCACCGGAGATGCTGAATCCCTGCCGCTCGTAGAACGCGAGGGTCCGATCGAACTGCGGCAAGGGCGGCGTGGTGACCTCCAGCCTTCTCCAACCCCTCGATCGAGCCACCTGTTTCGCCTCCGCCAGGAGCATCGCACCGACTGTGCGAGAACGAAAGGCCGGACGTACATACAATTCCGGGATGATCCCGAATGCACCCTCAGCATACAGTGCATGATTTTCAGTTAAGGTCAGACAGCCCACCACGCTGTCATGATCGTGGGCCAACAGAACGGTATACGTATGATCCGACATCCACCTTCTCGCCCGTTCTTCGGTGTCAGACTGAGAAAATTTAAACGCCTGCGTGCCGATTGCCGCCATGATCTCGTGCAACAACTCGCCGATCAACTCAGCAATGACCGGAGCATCGGACGGCTGTGCCCGCTCCAGGCGAATCTTCGCCATATGCCCTATCTCTGCTTTCTCCCGACGCGTCGCTCGCCGACGCCCAA
>JBDTWG010000260.1:0-5417 GCA_040006855.1 Nitrospira sp. | reverse complement strand
GGCAAGAGGCAGAATCACTGTCATGTCAGGGAAAGAGGTTAGACAGGGGTGGCGAGCTTACGCCACACGTCAGTCAGCTGACGCTGGACCGGACCACGAATCTTCGTGAAGGACAGGCCGAAGGCATTCGGTTGACACCAGCGCACGGTGGCGCCATCGATCAGAATGGGGTTGGCGTCATCGCCGGGAAAGATGCACAGTTCCACTTCAGTCCCAGGTAAGACCGATACCGAGCTGAGAATACGACAGCCGCCTGGAGACAAGTCGGTCAAATCACCGTCCCCAGCCAGCATCTTGCCTTTCATTGAAAAATGGCTGCGGAACTGAACGCGGACCCGCTCATGTTTGCGTTTATTCTGCATGACGTGACGTTGCTCTCCGTACTCGCGGACATCCCTTACTGCGACTCATGTGTACGATAGGTCAGAATCCTAAAAAACGCCAGAATTCACTGTTTCCTCGCGAGAAAGGCCGGCAGGCGCTTCCTCCCACTAGAAAGGCTCAGGAAACTGCCTACAGAGTCTGCGGCTTGGAGTCCGGAATCGACATGCCTGCCGCGTTCAGCACAGATCGGTCCACAAGAATGGGCGCGTTGAAATGAATCGCCAAGGCGATGGAGTCTGAGGATCGGCTATCGAAGACTTTTTCCTGCCCCTGAAACGCAATCGTCAAACTGCCGTAATAGGTTCCGGCCTTGAGCGTTATGACCGTCTTGGTCACACGGCCGCCGAGCGCCTCGAGAATCGTATGCATGAGGTCATGCGACAGGGGGCGAGGCAACTTCTCGCCGGTCAATGCGCCCTGGATCGAGCCTGCCACCGTGTGGTCGACAAAAATAGGGATGGTTTTGCCTTCCGCCGAGAGTAGCACCACCGGGCCATGATCGGAGAGCCGCACTCGCACGTCCCCGATCGTCACGAGGGGTGCATCCCCACTCTCCTCGCCCCCAGCCGGCAGAGTCGACGCAGGCAGAGCCAGCAGCAATGAGAGGAGCGGAACAACCAACCACCATCGTGTCATCGCGCTCATGGTGTCCTCCTATGACTGCGCAGCCCTGTGAGGGCCAGCCGACCATTTCAGACTCGCACAAAGGAATTCGTCTCGCGCTCCCTTCCGATCACTGTCTCCGCTCCGTGCCCGGTCACCACGGCAGTCTCTTCGTCGAGGGTGTACAGGCGTTCTTTGATGGATTGCTCGATGGCATCAAAATCACCGCCCCACAAGTCGGTGCGGCCGATCCCGCCACGAAACAACGTGTCCCCGGCCAGCACCAGCTTGGCCATGGGGAAATGAAAACACATGGAGCCAGGTGTATGACCCGGTGTGTGGAGCGCGACCGCTTCCATTTCGCCGATCTTCAGCTGTTCTTGGTCGGTGAGCCAATAATCCGGCGGGGGCGCCGGCACATAGGGTACTCCGAACATACGGCATTGCGTCTCCAAGATGTCCCAGAGCGGGAGATCATCGGGATGCAGACAGAGCGCCGCGCCGGTCGCCTGCTTCATCGCGCCGGAAGCGAGAAAATGATCGAAGTGCGCATGGGTGTGAAGAATGCTGACGACCGTCAGACCCAACGCACGCACCTCCTGCAGAATACGATCTGGTGCCCCGCCTGGATCCACCACAATCGCCTGTTTGGTCACCGGGTCCCCGATGATCGAACAATTACAACCGAGTGGCGGCACTGAAAAGGTTTTTCGAATCACACGCGCTCCTCAACTGAATGAACCGGTGCCGCGCATCTCGCAGCAGCCCCGCTTGTTATGGCGCCCCGGCCGGGCTCCGTTCGATGTGTGCGACCCAGACCACCTCGGTATCCTGCACTTCCCAGACGGCTTGGCGGCGCAGGAGCCAGAGCAGAAAACCAGCCCCGGTTCCATCGCGACGGTGATTGGCCACATACAGCAACGCCTGGTCGCCGCGCAACGTCCGCCCCACCCGCGAGAATGCCAGCCGGTCGATCGTGTCCAGCTCGCCCTCCAGATCCTGGACCGACCAGGCGACTGGAACGACGGCGAGAGCTGCCTCGGTCTCCGGCGCACCCTCCCCGGACACGAACCGGTAGCGCACCCCAAAAGCAAATCGAGCATCTAATCTTGAAGGATGTTGGTTCTTGACGACGAAATCACGAACCAGGTCCCGCGGCAACCGACCATCGAACCACCCCTGCTCGGTCAACCAGGCCACCGTGGGGGCCACCTGCTGATCGGGATGGAGTCGCGTCGTGGTCATCCGCTCGAGGATGATCAATCGTGTCTGCGAGGTGAGGAACTTCGCATCGACCGCCACATTGAAGAACGGATACTCGTCGGCTGGCACAGACTCAACTTGCTCCGGCGACCCCGCAGCGTCCACCGCGTCCGACACCGGTTGGAACAGTGCCACACTCAGTACAAATACACCCGCGAGCAAGGTCCACATGCAGACAGAATAGCCGCTTGCCTCACCCTGGTCAAACCGTCGGTCATGCGATTGAGGATGGACAAGGGGGGGCCAACTCTGGTAATCCTCTGGCGGTGTTATCCAAACTATGATCAAGGCCCTCCAGCGATCGCTCACCTCCCTTCTCAGCCTCGCAATGCTATCGTGGTGTGTCGGGTGCGCACCCGACGAGTCTCCTTTTCGACAGGAGAACGAAAACCTGCGCAAGCAGCTCGCCAAACAGGAATCGGTCATGAATTCGCTGCAGGACGGCAACAAGGTCATGCAGCAGCAGATCGATCTGCTCAACCAGGAATTGCGAGACGCCAGGAAGCAGACAGAACATGCGCAGGCGGAGACGAAAGCGCTGCAGGCGGAAGCCAAAACACTCGGAACGAAACTCGAATCCCAGCTGGCCGAATCGAAAAAATTGTCGGGAGATATTCAGCGGACTGCCGCCAAAGCGGCCCAGGCCACGGACAACATTCGCGTTGAGGAAAAGGCCTCGCAAGTCGAGGATTTGCCACGCCCATTGGCCGCCGTCGGAAAAGCCGCCGAAGAAGCCCTGGCGCGGAACGGCTACCATGTGAGGGTCAGCGTGAAGACCGAACAAAAAGCGGTCTTTGTGACCGAACGCAAGGTTTCCACCCCGGCCTCGCTGGAAATGTCGGGCTTTCGCAACCAATATGTGGTGTCGCTTCAAGCCTTGCCCTCGAATGTGACCCGATTGAGCGTGAAGGCGGACTTTGAAAAGCTGGTTCAGGGCGGACGGGTCTTACCGGTGAATGCCGAAGAAACGGCTGATATCGAACGTCGGCTCATCGTCGAGATCGGCAAAGCGCTCTCCTCGCCGAGTAAGTTATGAAGCCCGGGCGCTCGGCTTCGTCGAAAGCGGCGGCCATCGCGCGCTGCTCAACTCTCGCTATCCTGTTCCTCGCCACAATCTGGCACGATACTGTCCTCTCTGCACCCTTGCGCGCGCCTAATCCCGCGCCCACGCCGGAGTTGGCCACGCATCTCGCATCGATCACCACCCTGGCCGTCAGCTCGCCGGCCGTCCGAATTCCTGAAGGGACATTCCTGCTGGGCAGCGTGCGCGTGGATGACGATCCCTACGGCAAGGAGACGCAATTCGATGACACCGAACTCCCGCAGCACCGTGTCTGGCTCGACACCTACGAGATCGATCGCGACGAAGTCAGCCTAGCGGAATATCTGGCCTACCTTCACGCGCGCAAACTTCATCCCTCAATGGAATTGCAGAAGCTGATTTGGCACGTCATTACGGTCCATTCCGTCCAGGATGACATCCTGGCACAATGGCCGGCACTGTATGTCACTTGGAAAGAAGCCGACGGTCTCTGTCGTTCGCAAGGCAAGCGGCTGCCGACTGAAGCGGAGTGGGAAAAAGCAGCCCGTGGGCCCGACGGCAACCTTTTTCCGTGGGGGCCTCAGCTACCGGATAGCACCTTAGCCATGTTCGGACAACACCATGTGCATGAAATTCCGATCCTGGCCGCCGTCAGCAGCGGAGAAGCGGGAAAGAGCTACTATGGAGTGCATCACATGGCGGGCAACGTGGCTGAATGGGTGAACGACTGGTTCGGCTTCGACTATTACGCCTACATGCCGGAACGCAATCCCCCCGGGCCGACGAGCGGCCGCTATAAAAGTCTGCGCGGCGGGTCCTGGAAGAGCAACCGCATCATGCTGCGGACGGCCACCCGTAGCGGTGCGCCTTCCCATCAACGCTCCGCCACCGTCGGATTCCGTTGCGCCAAGTCGGTTCCATCCTCGACCGCACGATAGTAGGTCGCGCCTCCTGAAAACTTCCTGCTCAGGCATAAGTCGGCGACGGCCAGACATTCCAACCCGAACGGCAGGTAGCCGGCATAGCCCAGCAGCGGCATGTGGAACAATTCAAATCGGTGTACGAACGGTACCGCATATTCCCAGTGGGCCAAGCTGTAGAAGTTCCACAGCTCCCAAAAGAACCCGCAGATGAGCGCCGCGAAAGCTACTGTCCACAGAGTTCGCCGATCCTGCTGAGCCGTGGCATCGAAAATAGTCGGTCCGCCGCGGATCAATTGAATCGCGGTGATCAACAGAAGCGGCGCGACCCACACCAAGGAGAAGAGGAAGTCGGGCCACAGACCGAGACCCAAGAGTCCCGCCGCAGCGCCACAGAGCAGTCCCCATCCCCAGCACACTCGATCTCCGATATCGACGACCTTCCATGGAGCCGAACCCGCCGTGATTCGCCGATAGGCCGTCAACAATTCGGCCGTCCCGAGTACCGCAGGCAGAACGATGGAGAAGGGCAGCGTGGCTTGCCACACATATTCCCACGCGGTCAATTCTTGACCGCCCAAGTAGTACCAATTTTGCACAAAGCGATTGAGGTATTCGAATGACCACCAAAAGAGGGCGCTGAGCGGAAAGAGAGAAAGAAAATACCGGGGACGGTGCAACATCATGCAATGGCCGATGCGCCGGAAGGTCAACGCATTCACCGTGACGATATATCCCAGCCACAGCGGTGTAAACGTCAGGGTTTGAAAGGGACGCATCCATTCCAACCTGCTCCAAGCCAACCACCAGACCAGCAGAATCCACAAAAAACCGAGCCAACCCCACCAAGGGAACAGGCCTCTGGGTAAATTTTGATGAATGATCGGTTGTGACACGTGAACAGCAGTGGAAGAAAGACGCTCGACACTGAATCCGATGACGCCGACAAGCACAGCCGCCAGCGCGGTGAAAATAGGCCAGGAAAATGGCTCGTAGGTGACTGACTGGGTGATCGGCGGAAATTCGAGATACGGTTGGATCGATCGACCGGTGAGCATCACGCCGATCAGTGGCAGCATAACAAGCGCCGCCAAGACCCACGCGATGATGGACCAGCGGGTGTCAGAGCCCCGAGCGTGTGTTTCACTCTGCGACATTGGTAGCTTCAGGAACTCCTCATCGCCATCGCTGAGCGGACAAGTTGT
>JBDTWG010000259.1:0-5418 GCA_040006855.1 Nitrospira sp. | reverse complement strand
CGGGGATACAGAGTTGCTGCGCTCGGAGCTGTTCAGCATCGAGCAATTGAAACGTCATGCGGTCACGCTAACCGGTCAGCATAAAATCGATCCGCACCCTGGGCCGGACAGGTTATTACCGCGGCTGGCGGACAATGAGCGCGTGCTGCTGGCGGCGTATGACCTGGTGACAGCCGCAGTGACGCCCGGACAACGGATCGTCCCGGCAGAGGCATGGTTGCTTGATAATTTTTATCTTATCGAGCAGCAGATCGTTCTGGCGCGTCGGCATCTGCCGCGAGGGTACAGCCGGCAGTTGCCGCGACTGGCTGATGGCCCGTCAGCCGGTTTTCCCAGAATCTATGACCTGGCGTTGGAGTTGATCTCTCATATGGACGGTCGTGTCGACAGCGACAATGCCATCCATATCGTCGCCGCCTACCAGACCGTTGAACCGTTAAAACTGGGCGAATTGTGGGCATTCCCGATTATGCTGCAGTTGGCGCTCTTGGAAAACCTTCGTCGCGTGGGGTTGCGTATTGCCCGTCGGCGCGAGGAGCGCGACGCGGCTATCAGTTGGGCAGACCGCATGCATGCGACGGCTGAAGAAGAACCGAAGCAGCTGGTTCAGTTGCTCGCCGAGTTCGCCAATGCCGATGTGCCGTTGACCGCACCGTTTGTGGAGGAATTTTACGCAAGACTCCAGGCTCAGGGGCCGGCTATGGCGTTCATTCAAACCTGGGTCGAACATAAACTACTCGAACAAGGGGTGACGGCGACGCAGTTGTCGGAGGCGGCAGGCCGAACGGCCGCGACCAATCAGATCTCCATCGCCAACAGTATCGGTAGTCTGCGTTTCATCGGAGCAATGGACTGGAAGAATTACGTCGAGTCGCTCAGTGTCGTCGAACAGACATTGTGTGAAGACCCGACGGGAATGTACACCAACCAGGATTTCGCGACCCGCGACCGGTATCGGCATGTCATCGAAGATGTGGCGAGAGGCAGTTCGTGCAGTGAATGGGCTGTGGCACGCCAAGCCCTTGGGCTTGCGCAGACTGCTGCAGAGCGAATGGGTTCCAATGACCGTGCTTCTCATGTCGGATACTACCTGATCGATCACGGACGCGACTTACTGGAGCGTGGGGTGAACTGCCGTGTATCGTGGAAATTGCGGTTCAGCCGGGTGAGTCGGCCTTTTCGCCTGACCCTGTATCTCGGACCCATCCTGTTGCTCACTGCCCTGGCGACATCGGTCGTGCTGTTCTCTTTCGAGGGGTTCGGGCCGGATGATTGGCGGTTCTGGTTTTTGGGGATAACCGGGATGATGGGTGTCTCGGCGCTGGCCGTCTCGCTGGTGAATCTGGTGGTCACGCTGACCTTGGCGCCTCGGGCGTTACCACGCTTGGATTTCTCAGGGCGTATTCCATCCGTTCACCGCACGATGGTTGTTGTTCCCACCTTGCTGAGCAGGTCCCAAGATATTGATGATCTTCTCGAAGCTCTGGAGATCCGATATCTGGGGAATCGCGATCCCAATCTTTTCTTTGCCTTGCTGACGGATTTTCGTGACGCGCCTGAGCGCATGCTGCCGGATGATGACGCCTTGCTCGCCCGGGCTTCCGCAGGTGTCCAGGCGCTCAATGAGACCTACCGCGAGGACCGCCCCTGCATCTTCTATCTGTTTCACCGGCCTCGGATGTGGAATCCATACGAAAAGGTGTGGATGGGGTATGAGCGCAAACGCGGCAAGCTGGAGCAGTTCAATGCCGTGCTGCGGGGAGAGGGGCAAACGGCATTCTCGGACATTGTCGGTGATCCATCCCTCCTTAGTTCAATTAAGTATGTCATCACGTTGGATACCGATACGCAACTACCCCGTGACACGGCACGCACCTTGATCGGCAACATGGCTCATCCTCTCAATCGGCCGGTATACGATCCCGACAAGGGACGTATCGTCGAAGGCTACGCCATCCTTCAACCACGCACGTCAATCAGCCTGATCAGTGCCGGTCAGTCACGGTTTACGAAACTGTTCGCAGGTGAATCAGGCGTCGATCCCTATACGCGCGAGGTCTCGGATGTGTATCAGGATATTTTCGGGGAGGGGTCGTTCATCGGCAAAGGCATTTACGATGTGGATGCGTTTCGCCAGGCCGTCGATGGACGCTTTCCGGAGAACCTCATTCTCAGTCATGACTTGCTGGAAAGCGGGTATGCACGTTCAGCACTGGTCACCGATGTCGATATCATTGAAGAGCATCCGGCCAGTTACGCCATAGAGGCTAGCCGGCGACATCGGTGGATACGCGGTGACTGGCAGCTTGCCGGCTGGCTGTTCCCGCATGTGCCTGGACCGCCCTGGCCCAATGGATCGAAGGCGCAACGGCCACCGAACCCGCTTACAGCGTTGTCGGTGTGGAAAATTTTTGACAACCTTCGACGCAGCCTCGTGTCCCCGTCACTGCTGGCCTTGCTGGTAGGTGGTTGGCTGTTTGGTCCGGGATCGGCATGGGTTTGGACTCTGCTGGTCGGTGGGGTGGTGTTTTTGCCCATTGTGCTCGGAGCCATGATCGATTTCATCCGGAAACCGGAAGAGCGGGATTGGCTGGTGCACCTCATCCTCAAAAGCAAATCCACAGGCCACCCGTTCATGCTCGCGCTGCTCACAGTGGTCTTGTTGCCCTACGAGACGTTGATTAGCCTGAATGCGATTCTGCGCTCGGGCGTGCGGATGCTGTTCACGAGACGCGGATTGTTACTCTGGCATATGCGATCCTATGTCAGTCGCAATGCGCGACGGACACTGCTTGATTTTTTTATGGAGATGTGGATCGGGCCTGCTCTGGCGTTGGTCCTGATCTTTGCATTAGCGGTCAGCCGGCCGGAGGAGTGGCTTTTCTGTGCGCCAGTTTTGTTGCTTTGGCTGGGGTCGCCCGTCGTCGGCTGGTGGATCAGTCTGCCCCTTGTGGTTCCCGTCCCGGACTTGACCGTTGAGCAACGGGTCTTCCTTCGGGCCTCGGCTCGGCGAACGTGGCGTTTCTTCGCGAAGTTCGTCAGTCCCGAGGACAACTGGCTGCCACCCGATAATTTCCAGGAATATCCGGCTTCGGGCATCGCCTCCCGCACCTCGCCCACAAACATCGGGATGTCGCTACTGGCGAACTTGTCTGCCTACGATTTCGGGTACCTTTCCGCCGGAGAATTTCTGCGGCGTACGGATCACACCTTGGCGACGATGGAAAAGCTGGAACGCTACCGCGGCCATTTATATAACTGGTACGACACACGCACGCTGAAACCGCTTCGTCCGCTCTATGTCTCGTCGGTGGATAGCGGAAACCTGGCCGGCAGTTTGCTCACCTTGCAAGCGGGTTTGGGCGAGTTGAAAGATCAGCCGGTGCTGTCCTCGTGCCCGTTTCGTGGCCTGCAGGACACCTTGCAGGTCCTTGCCGAGCATGTGCCCTCCAAACCAGCCCCGGACCTGTCGAAGAAGATCAAGGCTCTTCAGGACAAACTTCATACACTCACCTTGAACGGGGAGCCACAGACATTGGCGGCCGCCGATCGGCTGCTGGAAGAGATTCACCGCACTGCCGGAGACCTGGTGGCCTGGCTCCCGGCGGATAGCGATATCGATGGCGAACTGTATCAGTGGGCGCAGGCATTCGTTCAGCAATCCTGCGCACTGCGAGATGACCTGAGATGGTTGGTGCCCGAGCCGCGGCACTTCACGAACATCCCGACATTGACGGAACTGGCCAGAAAGCCGGGCGTGGGCACGAAAGGGCTGTCTTCAGCCGGGGTGGGCGTTTCCGCGCATACGAGTGCGGTGGAACGGATCAGAATCATCGACGATCTGGTTGATCGTTGTCGCGAATTGGCGGTGATGGACTTTGAGTTTCTTTATGATACGTCCTGCGGTCTGCTGACCATCGGATACGATGTGGGGGAACGGCGCCGTGATCCGTCCTGTTACGATTTGCTGGCATCAGAAGCACGCCTGGCAAGTTTTCTGCTTATCGCCCAGGGACAAGTCCCGCAAAAGCATTGGTTCTCACTCGGGCGCCAGCTGACCAGTTATGGCGGCGCCGTGAGTTTAATTTCGTGGAGCGGCTCGATGTTCGAGTATCTCATGCCGCAACTGATCATGCCGAGTTACCAGAACACCTTGTTGGAGCAGACCTGCAAGGCCGCGGTGTCGCGCCAGATCGAATACGGTCGACAACGCGTAGTGCCCTGGGGCATATCCGAGTCCTGCTATAACGCCACCGATATGCACCACGTCTATCAATACCGGGCGTTTGGCGTCCCCGGGCTGGGCTTTAAGCGGGGACTGGGAGACGATCTGGTCATCGCGCCTTACGCCAGCGCACTGGCGCTCACGGTGATGCCGAGAGAAGCCTGTCGCAACTTACAGACCATGGCGACCAATGGATTCTGTGGCGTCTACGGATTCTACGAGGCGGTGGATTACACGCCCTCACGCGTGCCTCGAGGTAAGAATCACGCCATCGTGCGCACATTCATGGCGCATCATCAAGGCATGAGCCTGTTGGCTTTTGCGCATGTCTTGCTCAATCAACCGATGCAGCGCCGTTTCATGTCTGCTCCACAGATACGGGCGACGGAATTGTTGCTGCAGGAGCGTGTGCCGAAGAAGGGAGCGACGTTGCATCCGCATGCGGCTGAAGTGAGCGCCGCCGCGCGGCCTGCTGCTGCGGAAGGCGGGGCAATCATGCGCGTGTTTACCGACCCGAACACGCCGATACCTGAAGTGCATCTGTTGTCCAATGGCAGGTACCACCTCATGGCGACTCATGCCGGTGGGGGGTACAGTCGGTGGCGTGACCTGGCCATGACCCGTTGGCGCGAGGACGTCACGTCCGATTGTTGGGGCACATTCATCTACTTGCGTGACCGCGACTCGGGACGGTACTGGTCAACGGCGCATCAACCGACTTTGCGCAAGGCCGATCACTATGAAGCAATTTTTGTGCAGGGGCGCGCCGAATATCGGCGGCGCGACCAGGGGATTGAGGCGCACACGGAGATCAGCGTGTCACCTGAAGACGATGTTGAAATCCGACGCGTCACGCTCACCAACCTGTCGACTCGTATCCGTCATATCGAGGTGACGAGTTATGCGGAGGTCGTCCTGGCGCCATTGAATGCGGACCTGGCCCATCGATCATTCAGCAACCTGTTCGTGCAAACTGAAATCCTGCCGGACCGTCAGGCGATCCTCTGCCGGCGGCGTGCCCGCACTCCGGGGGAGGCGATGCCGTGGATGTTTCACCTGTTGGCCGCGCCAGGGGCTGTGGCCGACGAGCCGTCATACGAGACGGACCGCGCTAAATTTGTGGGGCGGGGGCGAACGGCGGCCAACCCGGTTGCCCTGGAACGTCGCGAAAGTCCGTCGATGTTGTCGAACAC
>JBDTWG010000258.1:0-5458 GCA_040006855.1 Nitrospira sp. | reverse complement strand
GAGGTCCTGGAGGTCAATCGGACTGTCGATCAGCAGTACGGGCTATCCTATCCAAAGCAAATTGCGGCCTCGCTCGTACCGCCGGGATTCACGGGAGCGATTGCCGGCGATCTCGCGCAGCAGTTTACCTATCGGAACCTTGCGAGCTTGGGACAAGACAGTTATTTGTTCAAGCTTCCGACGAATGTGCAGTTGGATTTCTTCAAGCAGGTCACCGATGCGAAGACCCTGGCAGCGCCCAAGGTGAGGGTGCTCAACAACAAAAAAGCCGAGGTCAATATCGGCGACAAGCAGCCGATCTTGTTGTCTACGACCAACGTGTTACCGGGACAGGCAGCTACCGGCGCCGTTCCGACCACCTCCACCGTGACGTCTATCGAATTTCGCGATACCGGCGTGAAACTGACGGTCGAACCCAGCATTCATCTTGGAAGCGAGCTCTCCCTCAAGATGAAGATTGAGGTCATTCGCCTGGGCGACACCGTCCTGCTACAGCAATCTCCACCGATCACGCAGTTCAAGTTCGGCAACCGGTCGGCGGAAACGATGTTAAGCGTGCGTGACGGGGAAACCATAGTGCTGGGGGGGCTCTTGCAAGAGGAAGACCGTCGAACCAGGGTCACCATCCCCTGGATCGGCGACATCCCCTTCCTGGGGAACCTGCTGAGTTCCTTCAAAACCCAGCGGGTTACGACGGAGGTCATCCTCACGATCACTCCTCATATCATGAATGCGGTACGTTTGCCGGGCCCACAGGGGCAAGCGTTCTGGTCAGGAACCGAGTCTGTCTATTCCACATCGCCCTTGTTTGCGATACAACCGAAGAAAGTGTCGGCCCGGGCGTCGGCTTCCCCTGACCCGTCTACGGTGTATCAAAAAAGTTCGGCCAAGAAAGGCAAGGGTGAAGCCTCGATCACGGAAGTCGTGCCGACCGTGCTGCAATTGTCCATTCAGCCCGCAGATACTGTTGCACAGGTGGGAAAAGAGTTTCGCGTGGATGTCATGGGGAAGCATGTATTGGGGCTGAAAACGGAGACATTTGTATTAGACTTTGATCCGCAAGTGGTCGAGTTCAGGGATGCCGCCCAAGGAGAGGTTTTAGGTGCTGAATCGGGCAAAGCCGCGGTCGTTGTGGCCCCGCACTCGACTGATGGGGTTGTTGAGTTGCGCCTACATCGGTCCGCGAGTGCGACCAAGGACGAGGGCCGGCTGTTACGACTGACGTTTCTCGCAAAAGCTCCGGGCGTGTCGGCAGTTCACCTGTTGGGAGCGAAGCATGCGGGCGTCGAGGGTTTGGAAGAGGCGACTGAAGCCAAGGGAGTGGTGAGAGTGCGGTGAAGCAGTCCGGTGTCACGTTGCTCGAATTGCTCGTTACCCTGACCATTCTCACCATCTTAGCCTCGGTTGCGCTGCCGTTCACGAAGGTGTCGTCCAAACGCACGAAAGAAATCGAACTGCGGCAGAACCTCCGGGTGATTCGAGCAGCCATCGATACTTTCCGTCTCGAATGGTCGCGTGACGGCGATACACTGACGGGCCCCGCCTGCGTGAAGAATCGGTTAAGCTGTAAGGATGTGACCGGGCCTTTTGGTTATCCGAAGTCACTGGATGTATTGCTGGGCGTGAAGCTGACGGGCGAGCAAGCCAACGTGCGGGGAACGGCGATCAAGCGGTACCTGCGATCGATTCCTCCGGATCCCATGACCGGAGCCACCGACTGGCGATTGCGCTGCTATCGAGATCCCCCCAGCGTCAAAGATTGGTGCGGAGAAGACGTGTACGATGTCACGAGTCAGAGTCAGGAACTTGCGCTGGATGGGACGAAATACAGGGAGTGGTAGGGATGTATGTCCGGTCTCGTCATCGCGCGGTTTTACGATTATCGAATTGATGATTGTGGTGACGATCGTCGGCATCCTTGCCACCTTGGCAGTCCCCTCCTATCATGCCGCCATCATCAAGGCTAAGGAAGGGGCGCTGCGCCAGGACTTGTTTTCCCTGCGCGATGTCATCGACCAGCATCGAGCCGATAAAGGGAAGTATCCCGAGACCATTCAGTCCCTGATCTCGGCCGGTTATCTTCGTCGAGTTCCGAACGATCCGATCACGGGAGCCACGTCTACATGGCAAGAAATGGTCGATCAAGGGGAAGGCGGCATGGTCGACGTGTTTTCCGGCTCCGAGCTCGTCGGCACCAACGGCGTGCCCTACAACCAATGGTAATGTTATGACTACTCTGATCCATCAATACACTCCGGTGCGTCGGATGCCCCTCGGTTTAAGAGCCGGCTGTTGGATGGCGGGTGTGTGGATCCTCTCACTATCGGGAGGATGCGCGCGATTGACACCGAGCCCCGAATCGGGCCACTCCGACTTGCAGGTGGCGGCAGATTCTCTCAAACTGGCGGTACGCGAGGCGCAACGCTCGGCAGCCGATGTGCGGGCTGAGCTTGAAGAGCAGCGGAAGGACCTGGCGGATGCCCAAGTCGCCCGAGCGCAACTTCAAGGTATGTTGCGAGAGACGGAGCGACGCCTCGACGAAGCCCGGCAGATCATTGAGTTGCAGCGAGAGGAATTGGCGTCGGCCCGCGTTGAACGTGAACGGGTGGCTCAAACGCTCCGCCCACTGCACAGCCGCCTTCGGCAGTCGGCATCCGTGGTGCCCTATCAGGGGAAAATGGCCGTACCTGGCGCGGATGGGGTGGTACCAGCTTCGACGGGCTTGCGAGAAAAGGCAGCGGTATGGCCACCTTCTCACGAAGAGGAGTCCGTTCCCCTTGCTGAACCTGTTGAGGCCGAGGCCGGACCGACTTCAGAAGAATCGGGGCCGACCCCAGCTTCGATGCCGGCGGTCGTTCCCGTGGCCGGGCTTCGATCGGTCGTCATTCAGGATGGCGACACGTTATGGCGCCTGTCTCGTCGCCATAAGGTCAGCCTTGAGGCGCTTCGATCCCTCAACGGTCTGCCCAGCAATCTCATTGTGACAGGTCGAACGCTCCGGTTGCCGGAGCCTCGGTTACACCAGACGGAGTCACAAGCGTCCATCGGCGCGCCCGTTCGATAAGCGTCGTGGACTGCTGCGTGATATGTCGTCCCTAACGATCTCATGGCTGTGTTTGCTTACAGAGCGGCTCGCGCGGATGGAACCACCTTCGAAGGGCATATCGAGGGTGAGGACGAGCACCTCGTGCGCGCCAAGCTTGAGTCCGACGGCCTCTTGGTGTTTCGTCTCGCCAAGCGGGGCGCAGGCTTTGGCGTGCCGGGGCTTACGGCAGGGCGGTGGGGCAAACTTCCCCTCCAAGACTTTCTCGTCTTCAATCAAGAGCTCCTGGCATTGATCAAGGCCGGGTTGCCGGTCTTACGGGTCTGGGATCTTCTCATCGATCGCACGCAACGCGCTCCCTTTCGAGAAGCCCTGAAAGCCGTTCGACAGGACATTCGTGGAGGGGCTTCGGCCTCGGAAGCCCTGGCCAAACATTCCACATATTTTTCGGACCTGTATCTTGCCACGATTCGCGCCGGTGAGCAGGCGGGGAATTTGTCGGAGGTATTACAACGGTACATCGCGTATCTGAAGCTGATGATCGCCCTGCGGCAGAAAGTCACCAAGGCGCTGGCCTATCCGGGCTTCCTGGTGGTCGTCGGCATCGCGGTGGTTGGATTTCTGTTGAGCTATGTGATGCCGACCTTCGTCTCGGTGTACGGAGAGTCGTCGGCCAATTTGCCCACCCCGACCCGTGTGCTGATCGCGGCGATCCACATCGGAGAGGCGCAACTGATTCCCGTGGCGATCGTGATCGCGGTGGCGACCATCATGGGGCGGACCTGGTATCAAACTTCGGCCGGTCGATTGTCCGTGGACCGGCAGTTGCTGCGGTTGCCGCTCCTTGGAGTGATCCTGGTGCAACACCACACCATCCAGCTCACTCGCACGCTGGCCACGGTTCTGGCCGGCGGCACGCCGTTGGTTGAAGCGCTGGAAATCGCCCGCGGTGCGGTGTCCAATCGATTCGTATCGCGTGGGTTGGTTTCGGCCGTGAACGAAATTCGAGAAGGAAGTACGTTGGCCGCTGCCATCGAACGTCCACAGATTTTGCCGAAGCTCGCCATTGAAATGTTGTCGGTCGGGGAGGAAACGGGATCGTTGGAACCGATGCTCCGGGATGTGGCCGAGTTTTACGAAGGAGATCTCGATGTGCGGCTCAGTCAGTTGACCACCTGGATCGAGCCGGTCCTATTACTGGTCATGGGCCTCTTGGTCGGAGGCATCGTCATCGTTATGTATTTGCCGATTTTTCAAATGGCCGGGACCGTTCAATAATCCCACGGCGTCGTGGTCGGCGAGCCCACTGAGGTGTCGCGACCCGCGCTGAGTTCGGAGGAACCCAGGATGCTCATGCAACGTCATCTCACTCGCCCTTCGCTCGCCGATGTGATGGTGCGCGAGGGGATCTTGCCGAGGCGGACCGTCGATCAAGTCGTGGCTCGCCTGGGAGGCAACAGCGCCGCCTTGGGTCAGACGCTCGTCGAAGAGGGCACAATTTCAGAAGCCCAATTGGCGCAGGCCTTGGCTTCGCAGTACGGACTCCCGTATGACGCGCTCACCGCGTTCCGCGTGGACTCGGAGTTTTATCACACCATTTCGGTGAAATTGATGCGGCGTCACCCCTTCGTGCCGGTGAAGGACGAGGCCGGCGTCTTGACCATTGCGATTTCGGACCCCCAAAATCTGCTGGCATTGGATGAACTAGAAATTGTTCTCAATCGCACCCTGCACTACGTCGTGAGTTCGCGATCGGCCATTCGAGCCGCCCTGGAGCGGAGCGAAGGGTCGAGTCAGGCCCTGCGCGAATTGGAGGCGGAGTATCGCTCGGTGCTGGTCAAAGAAGATGAGCGGGGCGAAGAAGTCCTGACCGTCGATCATTTCGGTGAAGACCAGAATCCTGTCGTGAAGCTGCTCGACACGACTCTGTTAAGTGCCATGCAACGCCGGGCCAGTGATATTCATATTGAGGCAACGGATCGTGCCACCACCGTGAAGTTTCGTGTGGACGGCATTCTCGTCTCGGCCATGGATCCGCTCGATGTGAAATTGCATCCGCCCCTCGTGTCCCGCCTGAAGGTCATGTCCGACCTCGACATCGCCGAACGCCGGGTGCCGCAGGACGGGAGTTTTCGGATGCGGCTCGATCGCAAAACCGTGGACTTTCGTGTCTCGATTTTGCCGAGCGTATTTGGCGAATCCGTGGTCATCAGAATTCTGGACCGCGAAGCGATCACCACGGGAGTCTCCACCCTGCGGCTGGATCGCTTGGGGTTCAACCCTGAAGACCTCAAGCGGTTTCGCCGCGCCATTACGAGGCCCTATGGGATGGTCCTGGTCACCGGTCCTACCGGGAGCGGAAAAACCACGACGCTCTATGCGGCTATCAGTGAAATGAACATTCAGGAAGACAAG
>JBDTWG010000257.1:0-5475 GCA_040006855.1 Nitrospira sp. | reverse complement strand
CCGTGTTACTGCCTTGAAAGGGCAATGTCCTAGGCCAGGCTAGACGATGGGGACGTAGAGGAATGCCTACGAGCGGGTTGATTCATACCATACTTGGTTGAGAGGTGTCACTAGTTTGATCGTGGAGCCTAGCGTGGTCCCGCACCGGTCGAAGAGTCGTCAACCGGAGCCTGCCAGCCGATTGACGCCCTGCCCCCAAGCACAGTACTCTGCATCTATGGATCCACTCTTACGTCATAGCTCCGACGAACGCCTCGGGACGACCACGCAGCAGAACGGGCTCACTCCCTCAAACGTGAGTCTGCTCACGGCGGACGACCTGTATCTCTTCAATGAGGGTTCTCACTTTCACCTCTATGACAAACTCGGCGCGCATCCCACGACTGTGCAAGGGGTCAAGGGGACCTATTTTGCCGTCTGGGCTCCGGCAGCTGAGCAGGTTTCGGTCTTCGGAACCTTCAATCATTGGGACCCTTCTCGTCATCCCCTCCGCCCCTGCCAGTCCTCAGGCATTTGGGAAGGATTCATCCCAGAGGTTGAGATCGGCGCGCTGTATAAATTTTACATTCGATCACGGCATCAGGGCGCCGAACTCATCAAGACCGATCCGTTTGCCCGCCTGAATGAAATTCCGCCGAAATCGGCCTCAGTCGTCTGGTCGCTCGACTATACCTGGCAGGACGAAGCCTGGATGCGGAGTCGCGCTCGGCATAATGCGCTCGATGCTCCGATCAGTATCTACGAAGTGCATCTCGGTTCCTGGATGCGTGTGCCAGGCGAAGGCAACCGATCACTGAGCTATCGGGAAGCGGCGCCGAAACTGATCGAGTACGTACAGCGACTGGGCTTTACGCATGTCGAATTTCTTCCTCTCATGGACCATCCTTTTTTCGGGTCCTGGGGCTATCAAACGACGGGCTACTTTGCGCCCTCCGGCAACTATGGCACGCCGCAGGACCTGATGTATCTCATTGATCAGCTCCATCAGCACGAGATCGGCGTGATCCTCGACTGGGTCCCCTCACACTTTCCGACTGATGCTCATGGCCTGAGCCAATTCGACGGCACCCATCTCTTCGAACATGCGGATCCGCGGCAAGGCCTCCATCCCGACTGGGACACCGCCGTCTTCAATTACAGCCGCAATGAGGTCCGCGGCTTCCTGATCAGCAGCGCTCTTTTTTGGCTGGAACAGTACCATGCCGACGGCTTGCGGGTGGATGCTGTTGCCTCCATGTTATATCTGGACTACTCACGCAAAGAGGGCGAATGGATTCCCAACCGATATGGCGGTCGAGAAAACCTTGAGGCGATTGCCTTCCTGCGGCAGATGAATGAAGAGATCTATCGTCGACACCCGGATGTGCAGACCTTTGCCGAAGAATCCACGTCATGGCCCTCCGTCTCGCGCCCCACCTATGCGGGAGGATTGGGCTTCGGGATGAAATGGGATATGGGCTGGATGCATGACACGCTGGAGTACATGGCGCTTGATCCGGTGTATCGCAAACATCACCATCGCAACCTCACCTTCCGCATGCTCTATGCCTTTCAGGAGAATTTTTTGCTCCCGCTCTCCCACGACGAAGTCGTCCATGGCAAGGGCTCGCTCCTGCGGAAGATGCCGGGCGACGATTGGCAGAAATTCGCCAATCTCCGCGCGCTCTTCGGGTACATGTATGCGCAGGCGGCCAAGAAACTCATTTTCATGGGCGGCGAGATCGGCCAATGGCGCGAATGGGCGCATGACGAGAGCCTCGACTGGAACCTGCTTCAATACCCGCCTCATCAGGGATTGCAGCAATGGGTCGCCGACCTCAATCGTCTCTACCGGACGGAACCGGCGCTCCACGAGTTCGACTTTGACGCGCGCGGGTTCGAATGGATCGACTGCCAGGATGTGGACGCCGGAGTCATCAGCCTATTGCGCCATGGCCGGTCACCCCAGCAAAGCATCGCCGTCATCTGCAATTTTACTCCAGTGCCGCGCCTGCACTATCACATTGGCGTCCCGCAAGGTGGATACTGGAAGGAACTGTTGAACAGCGATGCCCCTGTGTATGGCGGCAGCGGATTGGGCAATCTCGGTGGCGTGGTAGCAGAGACTGTGCCGACCCATGGGCGCTCGCACTGCCTGTCGCTGACACTGCCTCCGCTCTCGGTGCTCTTCTTCAAACCTGCCTCGTAGCGCTGACAACGGCCTCGCGTTTCTTGGTCGCGCTGGGGTAGGATCATCCCTCTGGATAGGTCATGCCGGGGTGAGAAGGTTCTGTGCTTTGGAGGAGGCGACGATGGTGATCCGCTCACGAGCGCTCTCGATGTGGCAGGGACTGGTGTTGCTTTTCCTTTGCCTCACGCTCGCCCATTGCTCCCATGACATCCATGAGAAACGTGCGGATACGATCAAGGACCATGTCGAATCTTTCTACGATCACTTAAAGCATGATCGGGTGGCGGCCGCCGTACGGGAAAACGAAGCTATCGAACATCTTTCAGCTCAACTGGGTGAGAGCATCACTCGGCGTGTGAACCAGCCGGGAACCAACCAAGTCGATCGTGAATGGACCGATATGCGCACGGCCAATGAAACGGCCGCACAAAACTGGCTGGCCCTAGGCCAATATCTCTCGATCAAGAAGCAGTATCCTCAAGCTCGGGCGACCTATCAGCGAGTCATTGACACCTACTCCGGTCCAACAGAACGCACCTATCGCGAGCAGGCCGTACGCGCCATCCGCGACTTGAACATCCTCAATCCTGCCCCCGCCGCACCGTAACGAGAGGCAACAGGAAGCTTCGGAATCAAGGACATGCGGCATCGACTGCTCAATTTGTTGCTTGGCGCGAGCCTCCTCGGAGCCGGATGCGTGCATCGGATTCACGTCACCGTGCCGCCAGCTGACACCACCTCAGCGCCTCTCCCCGTCAGCGTGCAACTCGATATGCCCTTCCTCGCCATAGAGGGGGCCGACCACATGCCGGGTATTACACTCCTGGAATGGCCAGTGAAAGAGCTTCGCCAAACGACGATCGAGTACTTTACCCAGCGGCAAACCTTCACGGTGGTCGGTCCAGCGTCTGCTGAGATGCGCCTGGTTGTGAAAGCCTGGCTCACTCTTCGAGCGCCTGACCGCTATTTGTACAGAGTGCACTTGGAGGCTGACCTTTCATATTCAGGAAAAGCGGTCCTCAAGACCTACGCAGCGGAGGGTGAAGCCTTGGGATCTTCTGTTCGTTGGACCACCGCCTCCGATCAGGAACCGATCGCGGATGCCACTACCCACGCCCTTCGCAGTCTGGCATCCCAGATTGAGCAAGACCGTGACCTCGTCATCACGCGCAAACCTCAGTAGAAGATCAACCATGCCGGTCTTGTGAACTCGCCCTAAATCGCGCCCGTTCCTTCCCCATGTATCGGACAAGCTACGTATTCATTCAGATACGGAGGCCTGTATCACTTCTGATACAGGCCTTTCAGTCATCTTATTCCTCCGCTCACAATGGTCCTCCCGAAAACGAGTTATCCCCTGTTCAGATGCACATCTCCGTATCGTAACGGCGCTTTCTCATCGCACCCTTAAGAAACAATGCTGGCATTGAGCTTGCTAACTTCTGTGCGCGTGCGATGCGATCCCGACTCTGCCTGAATCTGATCTTCACAGCTCAAGACAGGTGGATCACCTAACCCCATCCGTCGACTCTGGTCTGTCACGGAGAAAGATTCCTGTGTCCAAACGATTGATTCTGTGTTTCGATGGGACCTGGGACCGGCCTCCCGATCCTGGGGTATCCGGAGAATTATCGAAGTGTCCGGAGCGGAGCTCTCTACCTGCTTTCTATCCAGATGCAAGCTCAGCGACGAATGTGCTGAAGCTGTACCAGTCGATTCCGCCTCGTGCGCAGGACGGACGCGGCCAGCAAAAATGGTATGACTGCGGTACGGAGGTGCCCTGGTTTCGGCGATTCCGCGCTGGGACGTTCGGATATGCATTGGATCAGACAATTCTCCAAGGCTATGCTTACCTCGTGGCTACCTATGAACCAGGGGATGACCTGTTTATCTACGGATTCAGTCGCGGCGCGTACGCCGCACGGGCTCTCGTAGGATGGTTGTCGTTCTCAGGGCTTCTCTCTGCCGCGCAGTTCAACCCCGACGGCCTCCGCCGCGTGCGGAATGCCATTACATCCTCTCACAGTCCTGTACAGCTCCTAGAACTGGCCCAATGCCTCACCGACATAATCCTCGATCCCTCGAACCACTCGATCAATGACGCCTATCACCTCTATCGAAATCTCCACAGCGATGCCCACACTTCGGTGTCCACGGTTTTTCGTCGGCGAGGCTCACAGGACATACTCGTCACTGTTCTGGGGCTCTGGGATACCGTCGGACCGTTAGGCATCCCCACGAGCGCACTGAAGTGGCTCAACGAACACCGATACAATTTTCATGATACCGACCTGAGTCCCATCGTCGCACGGGCTTATCATGCTCTTGCTCTCGACGAGCACCGCGCAGACTACAATGCCACGCTTTGGACATCCCCGGCCCGAACCGGGCAAACGATCGAACAATGCTGGTTCTCAGGCGCCCATGAAGATGTTGGCGGTGGTTACGAGGAGCGGGACCTGGCCGAAATATCTCTACGGTGGATTCAGCAGAAATCAATTGCGGCAGGGCTTTCGATTGAGAGAAGTACGATACCGCAGGAACAGAATCCGTTCGCCACGTTACATGACTCCTTTGTCGAATGCTTGGGCGGATTTCGAAAGTGGTTTCACTCTCGATTCTATCGGCCCGTCATGCAAACAGGCACACATACGGAGACGCTGGATGACTCAGTGCGTTTTCGATTGTTGAACAACCCTGGTTACCGGCCGAACAACGAAGGCCTCAAAGACACGAGAGGGTTCCGATAATATGGGCGAGACTAGGCGGCCCGGCGATAAGGATCTCTCAGGATGGGGACAGAAGGACTGCTCGCCTAAGCCGCATGCACTTAATCATGCACAAAAGACTCCACAGTATCACTGCGTCGAACACATAATTCGACAGAAACAAGGTGCCGAGAGCATTGCGGAGCCACGAAGACGAGGGATCTAGAACACAACAGGCGACGAAACCAGAAGTATGCAAGCCACCATACCGAGAGACCAATTCCACGACCGTCGAACGGAAGCCGTCCTCCGACAAGGAGTCACAACGGCACCAGCAGAAACATGTAGTAATGCGTCCAGGAAATTGGACTGATGATGAGGGCCAGACACAACAGAACAGAGAGCTCTAAAAAGAACAGACCTTCGGGATCTCCAACCTCATCTCTTCCCAGCATGAGGCCAGAAATTACGAAGAACAGCCCGGCAAGCACCGCCACGCCCTGGACTCAACCTGGACAGATTTCCAGTCATAGAGCAGCCGCTGGAGATATCGTCAAGAGTTGTGGATAAGGTGATCAAGCGGCGACCCTTCGAGTG
>JBDTWG010000256.1:0-5503 GCA_040006855.1 Nitrospira sp. | reverse complement strand
GATCCAGCGCAATCGCGCGCCCGATCCCTTTTGCGCCCCCGGTTATGAGCGCGACCTTGTTCGGCATGTATCCCTCGCTATCTGAATTTTGTAAAAGTCGGTCAGATCAATTTCCGTGTCATCAGGGCTCCAACGCACGGCACAGAGTCCGTATGCCGCATAGACACTGCCGGATCGCCATCTCGCCGAGGTTCACAAACCTGGCGCTCATGATTCTGCGTGCCGTGGACTTCGCTGCGGCCGTGCGGGACAGCCTTTTTGAAGATCCTGTGGATGCGTTCGATTCTGTCGGTAACGCACTGTAGTCCGGAGTTCGGGGTCGTTGGGATGACTTTCCAGCGGCCTCTTAGACTTGGCGTGTTTGGAGGCGTTTGGCGAGCAACTCCAGCGTGCCCGCCGTTCGCATTGAGAATACCCGTTCTTGCTGAGGCCGCTTCTTATCCGCGGCGCTTTCGTCGATTAACGCGTGGAGATTGTCGATGGTGTCCACATCGTTCCAGGTCGGGAGAAGGGCGGTCTTCAATCCTGCCGCAACGGCCTTTTGCTGCGTGAGGGCCATCACGCTACCCGTCGACCAGGGAATGTTTGTGAATAGGTCGGGGCGGGATTTGGTCAGGCCGATCAGATAGTACCCTCCGTCGCTGGCCGGACCAATCACCACATCGTGACGCGTGAGCGACTCCATGGCATCGCGATAATGTGCGAGCGGCAGCGATGGAACATCGGTACCCACGAGGCAGACCCGCTGGTAGCCCCGAGCAAAGAGGCTATCGAAGGCGTGATGCATCCGTGTTCCGAGATCGTCGCCTTGCTGGTCGAGCAGGGTGACGCCGTGGCGCGCTTCCATGATCCGGAAAAACACATGGGTGCTCGATGGAGCGCAGGCGAGGAAGCGATCAACTGGAAGTTTAAACTTGCCGACAGCGGCCTTGGTGCGTTCGAGCGTATCGAGCACGAAGCTCCCGTGGAGAGTCGCCGCCTCGTCCTCGGTCAGGGCAGGACTGAGCCGCGTCTTCACCTGGCCCGGTATCGGGGCCTTGGCGAAAATCACCAAGGCTGCCGATATCTTCCCCTGTCGCTCTGATGTCTTAGCACTCATGCATTCATCTCACGATGCTGTAAAAATGTTGCAGTCGATGCGGGCTCACTCCGATCCAGTACAGGAAGCGCAGGGTCCACATCAACACAATTGTGCGGAGGGGGCCATTGTGTTCCCATCGACGGAAGGCGGTGACCACGTATGTGGTGAGCGGAACGAGGCGTCCGGCTCGTTTGAGGCGGCGCGTGAAGTCGATATCTTCCATGAGCGGAATATCTGTGAAGCCGCCGATCCGTTCGAAGACCTCGCGTCGGACGAAGATGGCCTGGTCGCCGGTGGCGATGCCACTCCATCTGGATCGCAGGTTCATCATGCCTGCGACAATTTGTGCCACGGCGCGATCAGAGTCGAAGCGAACGTTGAACCGCCCGCCGACGGCGTTAGGGTCCAGCAATGCCTCGGAAATGGCCTCTGTGGCATTGGGTGGGAGCAGGGTATCGGCATGGAGGAACAGCAAGACCTCGCAGTGACTGGCGGCCGCACCGGCATTGAGCTGACGAGCGCGGCCAAGCGGCGCCGACAGAAGCCGAACGGAGTCATGGGCTGAGGTATGGC
Source organism: Nitrospira sp. (assembly GCA_040006855.1). GTDB lineage: Bacteria > Nitrospirota > Nitrospiria > Nitrospirales > Nitrospiraceae > Nitrospira_A. Next base: position 3,849 of record JBDTWG010000256.1, on the reverse strand, counting down.
CGACAGGGGGCACCGAGCGCAGTTGTGTTGCGAGTGATTTCACAAGGGCGCAGGTCGGATCGGAACTACCGCCATCCACGACGATGACGTCGTCGAATCCGAGCGCGACGGTGTGGGAAAGAGTTCGGCCGATAAGGCGGGCTTCATTCAGGACCGGGATGATGACGGTGATCGTCATCGCAGTAGGATGATGACCGGCTTGTTCAGCGCAGCGCATTCATAGGGTGGCACTGCGCCCCGTATTTCAAGCCGCTCGTTTGGGTTCGTTGAACATGAAGTACATGACGACGACGATGGTGGACCAGAAGACCACCTGCTTGTGCCAGAACAACACCTCGCCATAGTGGAAAAACGCCAAGCTGATCAGGACGGAACCGGCCATCAAGGAATAGCGGATGGTCGGATTTTCTACCACGGCGTTAGCCCACACGGCGATGCCGCTAAAGTAGATCAACAGGGGAACGACGTTGATTTCAAATCCGCCGCTGATCGAGAGAAACACATCGAGGAATCCGATGAACATCAAGGCTGTGCCGATCATCATCCCAATGACATGGGCTTGGCGGTCGGAATTACTCTCATCGTCAGGCCGGTGTGTGGGTGCGAGCGGACGAGTCGAGGGATCCGGGAGGTCGCTGGGTGCCATAATTAGGCCTTAAAATGTTTGCTAAGGGTGAGGGCTTGCCGTTGGTATGACGAGCCGAGCGTGGTGCCGTACATCTGGGTCGGCACCGCTAACATGTGATCATACACTACTTTAAAGAAGGTTTGCCCGTCGTGAATGAGGAACGGCACATCATGCGGACGGACCTCCAGAACGACCTGTGTGCCCCGCATTCGCCCGTCCCCGTACCCGAAACCCGGGTCGAAGAATCCCGCATAGTGGGTGCGTAGCTCGCCACAGGCGGCTTCGTAGGCCACCATCTCGGCGGCATAGCCAGGCGGTACTCGGATGCGTTCTTTGGACGCCAGGATATAAAACTCTTCTGGTTCCAAGAGCAGGCTGTCCTGCCGGTGTCGCTTCAGGGGCTCCCAGAAATCCAGCGCGGCATAGTGCCCGATTTTTGACAGGTCGATCACATGACTATTTTTCTTGGCCCGGTAACCGATCACCTGGTCCTCGCGGTCGCTGCCGGTCAGATCGATTCGCAAGAAGAGTCCTCGCTCGGTTCGGAACTCATTGGAACGGAGCGGTTTCGGAGTCGGCGAGTTGTGGAACAGCAGGGGCTCTGCGGCATGCATCTTCTGCAGCGCAGCATCCGACACAGTCGCATCCTTGCGTACGAAGCGGATCTGATTCAACGAATCCCCGGTTCGCACTTTGATGGCGAAGGAGCGCGGCACGACTTCGAGATAGAGCGGCCCGCGATAGCCGGCGCGGATTTCATCGAAGCCGGCATTCAAGTCTGTGACGACCCGGGTGAACACATCCAGCCGTCCAGTCGTGCTTTTGGGATTGGCGCGCGCGCGGACGGTGGCGGGCAACTGCAGATGTTCCAAGAGGGGCACCAAATACACATGGCCCTTTTCGAGAATGGCGCCCTGCGTGAGATCCATCTCATACATCACGAGGTCGGACTGATAGAAGTCGAGGACATTGAGGCGATTGCTGATAGGGGACAACTCGGGCAGGAAACTGCTGATCAGGCGGTAGGCTTTCTTGCCAAGCCGCAAATCGAGACTGGCCGGTTGGATTTGCCGGGCTTCAATCGGACGGTCTGACGTGATGACACCCCGAGTGATGAGGTCGGCGATCTGCTGATAAGGCAGAATGCCCTTCGAGGAGCCGGCACGTCTCACAGCGGTTCCCCCCTACCGTCGCACCCGTTGCTGGTCGCACCCCACGAAGGATGGGCGCCGACCATCGGCAGTTCGCGGCCCTGACCTGATCCAGCCTGTGGGTAGTGGTACGTTTTATTTTCGTAGTTTCTCAAGACGGCACCATCTTCATCGAGATTAACAAGATACTCCGCGGGAAGTAGCGGGATTTTGCCGCCGCCTCCAGGGGCATCGATGACAAAATGCGGAACTCCCATCCCGCTCGTGTGGCCTTGTAAAGACTTGATGATCCTAAGCCCTGTTTCCACGGATGTCCGGAAATGGTTGGTCCCCTTAGTCAAGTCAGCCTGGTATAGATAATACGGCTTCACACGAGCCAGCAATAGTTGGTGCATCAGGCGTTTCATGATCTCGGGGTCGTCGTTGACTCCCTTGAGTAGCACGGTCTGCGCGCCGAGAGGAACTCCGGCGTCGGCCAACATCCCGCAGGCTCGCTTGACCGCCGGTGTCAGTTCGTCCGGGTGGTTGAAGTGAAGGTTCATATAGAGCGGGTGGTACTTTTTGACGAGCTCGCAGAGTTTCGGTGTGATGCGCTCGGGAAGGCTGCCCGGGACACGCGTGCCGATTCGGATCAGTTCCAAGTGCGGGATGGTCCGCAGCGATTTGAGCACCCGCTCCAACAAGTTGTCCGGCAACAATAATGGGTCTCCCCCCGAGAGGATGACGTCTCGCACTTCCTGGTGCTCACGCAGATAGGCGATCGCTCGGTCCAGTTCGCCCTTTTTGAGAAATCCTGGTTTGCCGACCAGTCGCTTGCGTGTACAGAATCGGCAATAAATCGGGCATTGGTTTGTGACCATCAAGAGAACGCGGTCGGGGTACCGATGAACCAGATGGGGCACGGGACTCATCAGGTCTTCTTCGAGCGGATCGTCTTCCGCGTCCACGTCCGCCATCTCTGCGCGATCGGGGACCACTTGTTTCCAAATGGCATCGCCCTTTTCTTTGATCGTGGCCAACACCGTTGGCGTGATCCGCATGGGATATTCCCCGACGATGTCTTCAATTTCTTTGGGATCGACACCAAGCCGATCGGCCAAGTCTTTCGGCTTGACCACGCTTTGAGCCAGGATGCGTCTCCATTCCTCCACGTGTCTATCCTTTCGCTTATACTCATCTGGCAGGGTGCTACACACCCTCGCCAGCTTTATCTCACAGCGTTCAGAAGGTCAGCCTGCAGATCAACAGCAGCATCGCCTCTTCGCTCGTACGGCTTCGCTGGACGACCGCTGGAATGTTCCGCGGCCGTTCTGCCCGTCGTCTCCGCCTCGCACTAAGTTGGTTCGAAACCCTCTTGCCTCCAATAGCGGGCATGTCGAGCGCTGCTGTTTCCTGCCCCCGCGGCGTCCCCCGCGGTCCGCAGTTCCGGGCTCGCGGTGGTTACGTCGTGGCCAAGTTCTCACTGGTCGGCCTTGTCATAACGCTGGTCGAGGTGGGCGAGAATCTCGTGGGTTTCCGTCAAGATGGTATCCCCATCTTTCAGGACCGGTACATAGTACTGCCCCGACACTTCATAGACCTGTGAGCGCATGGGGCGAAAGTCCGGCACTACGATGTCGTCATAGGGGATGTTCAGTTCGCTGAGACGATCTCGAACCACCGCGCAGTCTGGACACCATTGGACATGATAGAGCGTCAGTGCCATGAATACCTATATTGAAATTGGCTGAATGTTCATGCGTACTTGTGTCGACGGTGTGCCTGCGGCCATCAGATCACCCTCGAAGGAATACTCGGCTCGATAGCGCAGGGTGCCATGATCGCGTCGACCATGCCGTGAATGATTTTTTTGTTGGCAGGACAGAGGGTGGCGAGGATTCCGCCGAGTTCTGCCTTGTCGCCCACGACAAAATAATAGGGAGACAAGCGGGCACGGCCGGACATCGGCACCACCGTATCGGTTCGCTCATCGAGATAGGCGGACTCAAAGAGGCGGCCTTTGTGAAATTCCTGCAGCACATAGGGGGTTGTCGAAAAAGCTTGGAGCGCGTGCTCCAGCGCCGCAGCCCA
>JBDTWG010000255.1:0-5551 GCA_040006855.1 Nitrospira sp. | reverse complement strand
AGATCGAGATGGAACATGATCTGCGCCTTGTGAAACTCCACGGTCTTGGGAGAGATATTGAGCAGCGCGCCGATTTCCTTAATGGTCCGCCCCTCTGCGACCAGCTGCAACACCTCTCGCTGGCGCGGCGTCAGATCCTGTCGTTTCGCGAAGAGAGTGGCGTGGCCCTCAGCCAATGAGGTGACCAGGTCTCGCGTCAGCAGGGCGGTCACAAAATACTGTCCCTTCAGCACGGAATCGATCGCCTGGTCCAATTCTCGAGCCGCGGACCGCTTGAGCAGATAGGCGGATGCACCGGCTTTGAACGCTTCGGTGACATAGGCGGGATCTGCATGCATGGTGACAAACACCAGCTTTACGTCGGGCAGCGTTTTTTTTAACTGCCGCGCCGCATCGATACCGTTCAGCAACGGCATTGAAATATCCAAGAGAATCAAATCCGGGCGCAGGCGTATCGCCGCTTCCAGCAAGGCGCGACCGTCTTCGACCGCCCCCACTACTTCACAGCGCTGCTCCACGATGCGTCGGAAGCCTTCCAGCACCAGCGTATGGTCGTCGGCCAACAACACGCGGGGTATGGTCATGCGAAAACCTCCGCGTGGGGCACCGTGATGTGCAGGCGGGTCCCTTGATGCGGCGTTGAGTCGATGGTGACCGTGCCCCGGACCAGCCGGACGCGCTCCGTCATGCTCACCAAACCGAGGCCGCGAGGTCCCTCGATCACGCCCTCTGTATCGAAACCGACTCCGTCATCTTCCACGTTGAGCGTCACGTTTTCGGTGGTAGAGGAGAGGGACACCACCACCCGCGTGGCCCGCGCATGTTTCACCACGTTAGCCAGGCACTCTTGAGCGATGCGATAGAGGCACGTGGATATATTCTGAGGGAGCCGTCGAGGCGCCGGGTGGGCCTCGAACCTGCCCTGGATGTTCGAACGGGTGGCACAGTCGTCCACTAGGCGCTGCAGGGCGACCGTGAGCCCAAGGTCGTCAAGAATCGAGGGATGAAACTGGTATGCCAAATGGCGAACATCATCAGACAGTTCGGTTAGGCGGTCTTGGATCGAGCGCAACTCCTTGCTGCAGGTATGCGCGGAGGATGGCAGCGTGCTGTCCAAGGATTCGACTTGGACGACCAGCATGGCCAGCCGCTGATTGATGTCGTCGTGCAGATCCCTGGAAATGCGTCGACGCTCTTCTTCCTGAGCCGTCAGCAGCCGGGCGGCCAGATCTTGCAACTCCTGTCGACTCGTGGCGAGCGCGTGTTCGCTCGCGCGGAGAGACTGCTCCGTCTCGACGTGTTCGGAGATTTCGTTCAGCAGCGTGTGGTTCACATCCGCGAGTTCCTTGGTGCGGGAGGCGACCCGATCCTCTAATTCGTTTTTGGCCTGACGCAGGTGACTCTCCACCTGGTGCCGTTGCCGTAGCAGCATGGCAGATATCCAGACGATGATCAGACCAAGGGTGCAATTCGTGAAACCAACCCAGAGGGGAATGCTGCCCAGGCGAGGCCCCAGCGCGGCTCCCGTGATGAGCAGTACCGTCGCAGAGGCTGCGGTGAGCAAGGGGAGCCGAGGATTGGACGACGACGAAGCCAGCAGGACGACCGCTGCATAGAGGACGCCAATAGCCACTCCGAGCGGCATAAACAGGTCGAGGGCAAAGAGCCCGCCGCTCAATAACGCTACGGCCGGGACAATCCATCGGTTACGAAGATCTGACATGACGCACCTCATCCCCAATTATCCGCGCTTGACGGATGCGGTACAAGACGAGAGTTGATGAGTGCCGGAGCCGTAACTATTCCTGCTCCATCTGCTTCTTGAGGCGGCGGTCCAACGCAAATCGCGTCAAGCCGAGATGTTTGGCGGCCAATGTCTTGTTGTGGTCCGAGAGGCGTACGACTTCCTCAATGAGCGCGGATTCGACATCCGCCAGAGTCTGCTGGCCAAGGACCATCTCGATGCGTAGCGAGGGATGGTCGCCGTGGGCCGTCGCGACGGCAACCTGCGGCGCCTGGTCGCGAAGTTCCCGGGGCAGGCAGCCGGCGGTCAAGGTCTTGTCGTGACAGAGTATCATGGCGCGTTCGATGATGTTTTGGAGTTCGCGAATATTGCCGGGATAGCTGTACCGTTGGAGCAACTCCTGCGCCTCGGGTTCGATATCGACGACCTCCTTTCCAAACTCTTTTCCGAACCGCAACATGGCTTGCATGGAGAGGGGGAGCACATCTTCGGTGCGCACGCGGAGCGGCGGGAGTTCGAAGGTGACCACGTTCAAGCGAAAATAGAGATCCTCGCGAAACGTGCCTCTGGCCGTTTCCTTTTTGAGGTCACGATTGGTCGCGGTCATCAAACGGAAATCAACGGAGAGGTCTTCCATGCCACCCAAGCGTCGAAACGTCCGCTCTTGCAATACACGGAGCAGTTTGGCTTGCATCGCCGGATCCAGATCGCCGATTTCATCGAGGAATAGGGTTCCGCCTTCGGCCTTTTCAAGCAGACCCCGTTTGCGCTGGTGGGCGCCCGTAAAGGCGCCGCGCTCGAATCCGAACAGCTCGCTTTCGAACAACTCCTTCGGAATGGCGGTGCAATTGACGGCGACAAAGGGGCCCGTCGCGCGCGGGCTGTTGCAATGGATGACTCGCGCCAGGAACTCTTTCCCCGTACCGGTCTCGCCCTGGAGCAGGACCGTCGATTTGGCGTTCTGCGCCACATCGCGAACCTGGCCCAGCAACAGTTGCATCGTGGGACTGCGCGCGTCGATGTTGGAGAAGGCGTAGGCACTATTTTGGTCTTCGAGTGAAAATTCAACTCGCTGGCGAAGCGCAAGAAATTCCAGCGCGCGATCAACCACGGGGTCTACACTGGACAGATCCACCGATTTGATCAGAAAGTCATAGGCGCCCAGCCGCATCGCTTCCACGGCATTTTCAACCGTGCCATAGGCGGTCAGCATGATGATCAGCGTCTGAGGGGCGATCGGACGGATTTGGCGGAGCGCTTCCAGCCCTCCCATGCCCGGCATCTTGAGATCCAGCAGAATCAGGTCGGGGACGTGCTGCGTCACCGCTCTGAGCAAATCCTCGCCCGATTCGAAGCCGGTGACGGCGTGTTGTCGTCGTGAAAGGCGCTTGACGATGGCGGTGCGAATGGCTGGTTCATCATCCGTGACGTAAATCGTGGCCCGCATGGCTCTCCTCTTCCTGCATCCGTTGTGGCTGTTGGCGTAGGGGGCACCATACTCGAACGGTCGTGCCGCTTCCTACCTCGCTTTCGAGGGTGATATCTCCGCCGTGTGCATCGAGAATGTTCCGGCAGATTGCGAGCCCCAATCCTGTGCCTCGTGGCTTGCCGCTGGTGAAGAACGGTTCGAATACATGCGGCAGATGCGCAGGGCTGATCCCGCTTCCCTGATCGGTGACCGCAATTTCCAGTCCCTGTTCGACACCGTGGGCGAGCTGCGCCAGGGAGACGGTGATAAGACCGCCCAGAGAAGTCGCTTCAATCGCATTCTGCATCACATTGAGCAGGACCTGCTTGAATTGATCGCGATCGGCCTGGATGGTATAGGAGCCCGCCGGCACAGCGAGACGGATGGTCGCCTGTTTGCGCATGAGGGGCTCATCCAATACCTTGGTTACCTCTTGCACGAGCTGTACCATATCGAAGCTGAGTGCCACGATTTCGCGGGGACGGGCATAGTCGATGATTTGATTGACGATACGGTCGAGACGTTTCGTCTCCTGCAGAATGACTTCGAGATCGGCGCGTCGCCCATCGCTCGGATCGGTATCGTCCAGCAAGAGAGAGGTCGTCGAGCCAATGCCGACGAGGGGGTTTCTAATTTCGTGCGCGATGCCTGCCGCGACTTGCCCGAGCGTGGCGAGCCGTTCAGCGCGGCGGAGGCGTGTCTGCATCAGATCAAGCACGGTAATGTCCACATTGAAGCCTTGGTACATCACCACCTCGCCTGAATGGTCCCGTATCGGAATGCGCCGGCTCAGGACTCTGCGGACGGTGCCGTCCGCATGGAGAAACCGGAAGACCGTTTCATAGGGCCGCCCCTCCGCCACCGCCTCTGAAAACTCCATGACGACTCGTTCCCGGTCCTCAGGATGAATGGCTCGTCGAACGGCGTCCGGATCTTTCTCTTCACTGGGGTTGAGTCCTGCGAGGATGCTGTTGTAGCGATTACTGAAGATGAGCGTCATGCCGCGAGTGGTGAAAATGCCGAATGGCGCATGGTCGACGATACTCCGATACTTGGCTTCAGACCCGGCCAGATCTTGGTTCAGTTGCCGCAGGTGAGCTTCTGATTGTTCCACGGCGGCGATGTGGGAATGAATAGCCGAACTCATGGCATGCATGACACGGGAGAGATTTCCGATCTCGTCTGTGCCGGGCAGGATGGGAACCTGGGGGACAGGGTCGGTATCGGAGGCCACAACGGCTTTGGCCAGCCGTTCGAGTGGCGCCGTGATGGAATGTGCGATGAGGTGCAACACGGCCACCATGCAGATCAACGCGAAGAGGCCGCCACCCAGGATGGTCATCAACATGGTGTCGCGGTCTTGAGCGAGTTTTACTAACCGGTTGTTCAGAGCGGCTTGCACGAGATGCTCGAAACGGCCCATCTCCTGACGGATTTTTAGCATCAGCGTCCGGCCCTTGCCCTCCTCGATATAGAGTCGCGCGTCGCTGGTATGTTCGGCTTTCACGGCTTCGATCAAGAGTTCTTTTTCTTCGATGAACTGTCTCACTAATTGTTGGATGGACGCGATGAGCGCCTGTTGATCCTCATACTGAAACACTTTGGCTTCCAGGGTGCGGCCAAGGTTTAGCACGTGGTCTTGAGCGGTGCGATAGGGAAACAGGTAGTGCTCTTGGCTCGTCAACACAAAGCCTCTGAATCCCGTTTCGAGGTCGACAATCAGCCGCAAGTATTCGGAGGCCAGCCGCTGCGAATAATAGATGTCGTTCAGCTGCCCTTCATCGTCGGAGAAGGTTTCGACGCTACGGTAGGTCAAAATGCTGAGGATCAGGACCGTCAGCGCAGGAATAACCGACGCAAGAAACAGCTTGCGCGCGATGGGCAGATTGCTCAGCAGATCACTCACGAGGGCTCTCAGTCTCCACGGATATCGTAATCTTCACGGCTGTCCATGTGCAACCTCATTGCCTGATCTACGTGACGGCCACATGTAGACGATTCAGCGGTCCACAATGGCCGCGACCTTCGTTGTTCCGATGGTCGGGCCGTCATAGTTTTTTGCGCTTTGAGCGATATCGCACAGTGCGCTTGTGCGATCTCGCCCATAATGAGCAAGCTTTCGAGCGGCGAGACGAGTCGAAAGAGACTCTCAGGGAGAGGCAAATGAACGGACGCTCCCGCAGCTCGTGGTTAGCGAACAGGCGATGATCCGTGAGGCACGTGGTTTGCTCACGTAAGCAGGAGGATAGTGATGACCTCATGCAGCAGGACCAGCGGTTCGCAGCCGTGCCTCGAACGGTTCACAAGGAGGATGCAATGGACTATGTGAAGCCATACGG
>JBDTWG010000254.1:0-5552 GCA_040006855.1 Nitrospira sp. | reverse complement strand
ACTTGATCCTTTCCTTACCTTGCTGTAACCCTGAGGACGTACGATGGTCATGCTGATGGGTTTCATTGCCGCGCCTCGCACGCCGCCGCACTGCCGGTTTGGCAGCCCGCTTGCAGTTTTGGCACGAATCGCCTCATCATAATGTTCACTCCCTAGGAGAGAGACTCCCATGGCACCCCTCAATGCTCCCCCGCTGTTGATCGAGCAGGGGACCTGTTATGCGCTGTTCGCCTATGACATCGGGTTGGCCATCAACCTCGATGAGGCTGAACGGCACGTCACTGCGATCAAGGAACGCGGGCGCATCCGCCATAAGGCGCGGGCGCCACACTATTTCGAGTATCGTCCAGCGCCCCTGCGCCTGACACAGGAGACCGTCTCTCTGGCTTTCGGCGACTACCGATCGAGCGAGGCGGTGGAGGTCATGCTGTACGACTTCGGTGCGGTCACGGTCATCTATCGCATTCCGATCAATGGACCCTTTGAGGGCCTGCTGAGTTTGAGCGAATCGCTGTACGAGAATGAGACGCTGCTGGCGGAGTCTCGCCACCGCCTGGATCAACTGGTGCGTGACATCCGTCCGGCGATCGAGCGGCCATCCACGTCGAATGAGGTCGAGGACTATCTCATTTTTTCCATTGAGCATATCGCGCCGTCGGACATCCAAACATTTGGAATCCCCTACGATCCGATATTTGCCCACATCCTTCGCAGCGAACGCACACGCCTTTCCGATCAGGAAATTCACGAAGCCACGTCCTGCCGAATCTCATTCAGCCGAGATGACACCGCTCTGATCGATTGGAATGCCGCGATCGTCTTCGGGCAAGACATGGACGACGTGCGGGCGGTCTTGGAGTTCGTCAACGTGGAGCTGCTCGAAATGCGTGCGCTGGACGAGCAACTGGATAAGGCCCTTGACCAGGGTTATGACGCCCTCACGCGGAAGACCGGCCTGAAATCATGGCTTCCCGGTTCGCACGAAGCCGCACTCACCCACATCGGGCAATTGCAGGTCGACAGCGCCGTGCTCTTCGAACGTGTGGCCAACACCCTCAAGCTGCTCGGAGACCAGTACCTGGCCCGTGTCTATCGATTGGCCTCTCAGCGGTTTCACCTCGAAGCCTGGGACGCCAGCATCATCAGAAAACTGCAGACCTTGGAAAGCATCTATGGAAAAATGACCGACCGAGCCACGACTCAACGGATGGAAGTCCTCGAATGGATCATCATCGTACTGATTACCATTTCAATCGCCGTCTCCTTTCTTCCGATAGCCGGTCATTGACCCTGCGGCTTCAGCCAGACGACATGGCACTCTAGGCATCCCCGGACAAGTATGCTAGAAAGTCTGCCGTCTACATAGAGTGCCTTCAAGAAGCCGATGCCTCAGCCGCCCACCGACAGATTGCTACGCTGCCTGATCGGCCTCCTCGCCGTCCTGAACCTGGCAGGCTGCCTGTCTCCTCCGACCTTGAACCGCGCCGTCCTCGCCTATGACGAGGCCATCACGGATGCCATTTCCAAACAACTGCTCATCAATATCGCCAGGGCCCATCATCATCAGCCCGTCCACTTTACCGGCGTGTCGAACATCGCCGCGACATTCGATTTCCGCATCAGTGCCGGAGCCACACCGGCGTTAACCGGCGACGCCAGCAAAACCCTGATGCCGATATTCGGCGGCAGTGTCGCGGAGAATCCCACCATCAGTATTGCGCCGATTGAAGGCGAAGACTTCACCCGGCGCCTGCTGACCCCGTTTCAGGAAACCAAATTCACGCTCCTCCTTCGGCAAGGCGGCGATATCGACTTGCTGCTTCGTCTCATGGCAAAAGAGCTTCGGCTGAAAAACAACGGCGAGGATGTCGCCTACCGGAACAGCCCGGCCGACAAGAGCGGCTACGAGATGTTTCGGAAAGTCGTCCTGCATATCTCCGCCATTCAGGATGCCAATCGTCTCTACGCCGAATCGCTGCTCTTTGAGCGCACATGGACTATTCCGGGAGAATCCGTCACGGCGGAGGGCTTCAAAGCCTTGGAACAGGAGTACCTCGTCACCTACGACCCTCTGCAGAAAACTTACCAGCTTCGAAAACCGGTCTCCGGAAGAATTCTCATCACGAACTACGACCCGGACACGCTCCCGCGCGAGGAACGCACCAGGCTGCACGAGGAGGCGGAACAACGCCCCATGAACGATGTGTCGTTCGACATTCGCCCGGGGCACTATGGCGGAGAGTGGCCCTTAAAGGGCCAGTTCCGACTGCGAAGCTTCAACACCATGCTCAATTTCCTGGCTCAGTCGATCGAAGAAGAACCCGAATACCACATTGACAAGGACACCCGAACACCGCCGTTTATGGACAATCCGGCCAGGACGATGGACCTCCACGTCGAGGAGTCCTCCCCCTCAGGATCGGACTTGACGGTGCAGTCCCACGGCAAGTATTACGCCGTCAAGGTCACGGGTCCTCTCGCCCGCTGGAACCGTGAAGCGTTCAAGCTGCTCTACCAACTCTTCCAAATGACCGTCACGGAAGTGTCGCGCAGTGGCGTGCCCAGCATCACGATTGCGAAATAATCCGCAGCCGACCGGACACACCGCACCTTCCTTTTTCTGGCTCGCCCGCTTGCAACTCCACGACGCTCTCTATTAGGGTGGGCTTGGTCGAACAGATTGCGGCACCACGCCTCACGAATGAGTTGCAGGCCCATCTGTCGTTGCCCCCACACCCATGCACCGTGATCGCACTTACCGAGCCCTGCGCTGGCAGTGGCCCCTCCTCATTCTCGGCCTCTGGCTGGCCGCGCCGACCTGGGCAGACGAGGTGCATCTCCTGAATGGTGATCGGCTCACCGGCACGATCGTCAAAATGGAAGAAAACGTCCTGACGCTGCAGACGGATTACGGCGGTGAGATCAAGATCGAGTGGGGGAAGGTGCAGCGCCTGTCATCCGACGGCCCACTGAAAATCCTGGTTCCCGGGGAGTATCGCGATCCTGTCCGAAGTTTTTTCTATGGCGCGCAGGCCCTCCAGGAAGTGAGAGAACTGGGCCCGGACGGCTTGGTACCATTGACGGACATCAAAGCCATCAATCTCGAACCCATCCGATTGACGGGCACAGTCACGATCGGCGGGAACAGTACCTCCGGAAACAGCAGCGCGAAAGCCTTTAACGGTGCCACTCGCTTCATGCTGAGTGCGTACCGGCAGCGTCTGCTGGTCGAGGGCAAATACAATTACGGACAGGCCGGTGATCAAGTGACGGCCAGAAATTCTCTGGCGAGTCTGAAACACGATTACTTCATCAGCAAGCAGGTCTTCATCGAATCCTTCGGGATGCTCGAAAAAGACACCCTGCAGAACTTGCAACTCCGCTCCACCATCGGTAGTGGTTTGGGCTATCAGTTCTATGAAACGGCGCGCACATCGCTTTCACTGTCCCTCGGTCTCGCCCACGTGAGCGAGCACTTTACGAATAGTCCCAACAACCAGACACCATCCGGCCGCTGGAGTCTGCGATGGGAGCATGGCCTCTGGCCGGATCGCGTCAAGCTGTTCCACCGGCATGAGGGATTTTATGACATCAATGCCGGCAACGCATTCCGGTTCAATGCGGACCAAGGAGTGCGAATCACCGTCTATAAAAACTTGTTCTTCAATGTGGAATACGACTTCCGGCTGAACACCCAACCGGCGCCAGGACGGAAAACCACCGACGAAGCCATCATTTTTGGGGTCGGGTACGAACTGAAATGAGCCGCGCAGATACACTCACGTTCTTCCCTCTCCTCTCGCCGCCTGCGCTCCATGCTCGCTGCTCGCCGGCCCGGCAAGACTCGCGGCCACCCCGCGACCGGCTACCCGTCCTGTCGCCCAGGCCCATTGAAAATTGAACCCGCCGATCCGGCCGTCGCAGTCGAGCACCTCTCCAATGAAATACAAACCCGGCACGAGCTTCGACTCCATCGTACGGTAGTTGACCTCCTCTAACGGAATCCCGCCTGCCGTAACTTCAGCAAAATTCCAGCCGCGGTCGCGCAGGACGGGAAACCGAAATCGAGTCAACCCGGCCAGCAGACGATCCCGGATCGTTCGTGGGACTTGCGCGCTCGCCTGTTGGGGATCGCCCCCGGCTTGACGGCAGAGGGCCTCAGCCAAGCGGTCTGGCACCAGAGTAGAGAGCATCTTCAGCAGTGACCGCCGCGGGTGCTGGGCGCTCTGCGCAAGAAACCATTCACGCGCATGCTCCAAGGTCCGTCCAGATAGAAAATTTCCATACACTTCCGCAGCCTCACCCCGTTCGCGAGCCAGACACCAGAATCGACTCGCGTCCATGACGACCGGGCCACTGATGCCCACATGTGTCCAGAGCAGGCTGCCGGTCCGTCGGTCGACCGACCGGCCCTGGACCACCGTCTGAATCTCCACCTCGTGCGAGAGCCCAGAAAGGCCATGGTGAAAGCAGCTGTCATCGAGCATCAGCGCGACCAACGCCGGCACCGTCGGTGTCACCCGATGTCCCAAACGACGCGCGAGTTCGTAGCCCAACCCGTCGCTTCCCGTGCGGGGCAAGGACCGTCCGCCTGTCGCGAGGATGACGCGCCGAGCCGAGATTTCTCCATGCTGATGACGAATGAGAAAATGGGCGGGCTGGTTCTGCGTGGATGCTGCTGATCGGTCACGGCAGGCGATCTCCGAGACGCGGTGATCGGGACGCAGGACGACACCGAGTTCACGACAGCGGGCGATCAGCGCGTCGAGCACCGTACGCGCCTTATCGGTCACCGGGAAAAGTTTACCGGTCTCCTCGCGTTTGAGCTCAACTCCGAGCGACGCAAACCACTGGACGGTCTCCTGCACCGGAAAAGCCGCCAGCACGTTGCGCACGAGATGGCGCGTGCCGAAAAAGTCGTCCGGGCTCAGCACGTCATGCGTGACGTTGCAGCGTCCACCGCCGGAGACCAGGATCTTGGCTCCGATGGTTTTGGCGCCATCCAGCAACTCGATGGTCAGACGGGGGTTCTGCTCTGCCGCAAAAATACCGGCTGCCAATCCGGCCGCGCCCGCCCCGATGACACAGAGATCAACCGATGCTTCTGTCATCATTCCTCATCTCGACTCCCAGCAGATCGCCGCCGCATCATGCCCGTGGCAAGCAGGCTGCGCAATCACAAAACTCTTACGTGGAAAAGGGCCGTTTCACTGTGCAAAGATCGGCGCACGCTTCCTCGTAGGTAAGCCGGACCGCGTGAACCCAATGCGTCGATTCCACCCACTGCTCTGTCTGCTGCTCGCGTCGCACTTATGTGCCGGCTGCCTCTTGCCCGCCAATACCGCGCGGTCGGACAGCCCCAGGGACAGTGTCATTTCCGCGAGCGTGGAAACGCAGCTACGTGAGGATCCCCAGGGCGGTCTCAGCGGCATCATTGTGGCCACCGAGGCGGGAATGGTCACCTTGAGCGGTACGGTTCAAAAGGCTGAGCGCAAGGCAAAAGCAGCCGAACTGGCTCGGCAGGTGAAGGGTGTGAAACGAGTAAAGAACGA
>JBDTWG010000253.1:0-5603 GCA_040006855.1 Nitrospira sp. | reverse complement strand
CCCACGAGACCCGGTTGAGGTCGTCGAGGAAGCGGCTGTCGAATTTGTACTTGCGTTTCACATCGGGCGTCAGCTCGGGGGAGCCGTCGTCCATCCACTGCTTCCAGCCCTTCCGCATCAACGGACCCTTCAAGCGATAAGGACCGTACACGCGACGATGGAAGGTGAACCCCTTCAAGCACATGCGCGGGTTATGCGCGAATGTGCCGCGGTTGCCGTAGAGGTCTTCGTAGGTTTGGTGGTCATAGTTCTGCTCGACGCGCATCACCACGCCGTTCCGAACGAAGGCCCGGATGCGGCAAGCATGGGTATCGTTCGGCGAACAGCACCAGGTAAAGGATGAGTCATACCGATACTGGTCGTGGTAGACGCGCTCCCACGACCGGTCCGGGTACTCGCCCAACGGATTGTCGACCTCGACGACGGGCTGCAGCGCGGTCAACGCCAAGGCCTTGTCGGCAATGGCTGCCACCGCAACTGTCCCCGCCGAGACCTTTAAGAACTGCCTGCGGGATAACTGCATCATGAATACCTCCTCATATGAAGACAGGACACCCTACCGGCGCCACACTCCATGGCGCCGTACACGACTTCCCCGATGACCGGAGCAGGATGATGAGCACAGACCCCCCTTCCAGACGCATGGTTCTCCCGCCACACGAGTGGCCGGTCACACAGCGACGCAACGGCGCGCAGTCCCCTGCGCGAAGAACCATGCTCCTTGGTTAAAAGAGTAAGAGAATAAAAAATCACGACGACCCCTTGTGCACCTCATGTGCCACGATGGCGATTCGCGTGACGGCGTCTATGTCATTGAAATAATGAACGGTACAAATCGGTGAGGAACGAATCTCGTGGGGAGACACAAAACAACCACGAAGAAGCGTGGTGGAATACCACGGTCCCACCACGATTACTCGTGGGACGATACGTTCAAAATGGGAGGTACCTGCTAGGGAGTGATGCGGAGGGAGGATCTACTTACGAGAAGGACGGTGAATGCCGAGCTTCTGCAATCGGCTGCGGAGCGTGCTCGGTGCGAGCCCCAATTGTTCTGCGGCCCCGCCGGGCCCTTCAATTCGCCAATCGAGCAAAGTGAGCGCCTGCAGGATGTGGCGACGCTCCTCATCCTGTAGCGTTCGTCGAGGGCTTGATCCGGTGAATGCACGCACATTCACCATGGCCGGGTCGATACATAACAGCCGATCGTGGCACAGGATCAATCCGCGTTCCACGATGTTCTCAAGCTCTCGAACATTTCCGGGCCAATCATATTGCACCAATCGCTCCATCGATGGCCCGTCGAAATCCTCACAAGGGCGCTTCAGCCGCTGGGCATGAAACCGAAGGAAATGTCGGGCAAGGATCGGAATATCTTCGGGGCGTTCTCTTAATGGAGGCATATGGATGGGAAAGACGTTCAGCCGATAGTACAAATCGCTGCGGAAACGCCCCTGCAGGATAGCCTTATGCAGGTCGGCGTTCGTGGCGGCAATCACCCGCACATCGACCGGAATGGCCTTCGCGCCACCGACTCGATCGACCAGACCATCCTGGAGCACCCGTAAGAGTTTTGCCTGCGCGTCAAGCGGCATTTCGCCGATCTCATCCAAAAACAGCGTGCCGCCGTCGGCCAGTTCGAATCGTCCGATGCGCTGTTGATCGGCTCCGGTAAACGCGCCACGCTCGTGGCCAAACAATTCACTTTCAATCAATCCTGATGGAAGCGCCGCACAATTCAGCCGGACAAACGCTCGATCGCGCCGTAGACTCCTCTCATGGATGGCCCGCGCCAAGACTTCCTTGCCCGTTCCGGTCTCGCCGGTCACCATTACCGTCGCGCTCGTCGGCGCCGCCTGTCTGGCGAGCGTCAGCACCTGCTCAAATGACTGGCTTCCGCCCACGACAATGCCGAAGTCCTGCGTCGCCTTCAACTCTTCGGCCAGATACACATTTTCCCGCGCCAATTGTTCCTTCAGGCGGTTGATCTCCTCATAGGCATTCACCTGGGCGATGGCAAACCCGATCTGCGTGGCCACCTGCTGGAGAAAATCCACATCGTCAGGATCAGGAGGACCAGCCTCGATGCTGCCGATATTCAAGGTTCCGAGACAGGCCTCTTGGACCACCATGGGAAGGTTGATCATGCGACCGAGACCTTCCTGCAGATAGCACTCATCCTCGATGAACAGTCGTTCCTCCTGAAGGCGAGGCCGCACATGCACACGATGGTGATCATAGACCCAGCCCACCGCGCTGTGCGCGCGAGGAATCATCGCATCGCTTCGAAGCACCACTTTTGGCAGGTTCGTTTCTACCGCATAAAATCGGAACGCATCCGACTGCAAGTCGTACACGGTGATTCCTGCTCGTTCCCAACGCACCACTTTCGTCAACTGATCCGTGATGGCACGAAACAGACTCTGCCGGTTGCGCTGAGAATTCAGCACGTTGGTGACGGACAACAGGGTGCGATAGTTGAGCGCAACGTTATGCACGGGTTGCTTCTCCCTCCCACGACATGGGCCGTCTACGAACGGCTCAATGATGGTACGCACTGGAACGAGACGCCGTCAGGAGAGGCGAAGGGAAGCGCAGAACTGCGCGCAGGCCTCGTTTGTCGATGTCGCTTAGGGCGCTTGCGGCATCATAGGCTGGGGCGATTCCCTATTCCAGACGGTTACAGAATCTTCATCAAAAAATAATGTGGCGCGGGCTGCAGCGCACCCAGCCGTGTGGTGCGGCATGACTTGACCGCTCATTCTGCGACGGGGCAGCTAATGCCGACCGGTGCCCAACGCACGTCTGCCCTCGTCCATCTCAAACCCCGGCCTCAACCGGGATGGACTGCGTCCCGCTTCAGGACCCAATGATCCTGAGCCGGGACCGATTGAAGGACTGAGAGGAAACGTGGTGGATCCCAAATCAGGACTCCTTCGCGGAACGAATGAGCTCGGCATTCGGTCGCGACGGTCCCGCGTGCGGTCGAGGTTTGGCGACACTCGACCTTCAGCCGGCGTTCTCGGGTCGCCTTTCCTGGGAGCCACTCGCTCGAGCTCTTCCTCCTCTTCGAGCAAGGAATCGATCGGTTCCGCACGATCACCGACAACCAAATTGGTCGCCACCACTTCTTTTGCCATGGATTCCGCTGTGGGCAATTCATCCGCGTAGACGTCGGTCTCATATTCTGCCGTGGAGGGTGTGGCCAAGGAGGTCCACACAGACTGCCCCGACTCGGTGATGTTAATACTGGTCACGGTCGACAAGCCCGGCCGGATCGGATGTTCCCGAAGTTCGTCGGCCGGTAGCGCGATACGCACCGGCACACGTTCGACGATGTGAATGAAGTTTCCTGTTGAATTATCGGGAGGCAGCAGAGCGAAGGCGCTGCCACTACCAGGCACCAGACCCTCGACCGTGCCATGAAAGGTTTGTTTCGATCCATAGAGGTTCACGTTCACCAATGCCGGCTGCCCGGGACGCACATGTTGCAGTTCGGTTTCGCGCAGGTTCGCTTCCACCCATAAGTGATCCAAGGGCACGATCGTCATAAGCAGGGCGCCAGGATGGACACGATCCCCCACCTGCGCTTTTCGTTTGGCGACATATCCCGATATCGGAGCACGGATCTGTTGGCGCGCATATTCCAAGTGTGCTTCGATCAGTTGATGTTTGGCTAAATCGACAGCCGGATGGGCCATGACGGTCGTGCCGCCGATCTGCGCATCGAGCGAATCCAGCTCGGCCTGCGTCTCCCGGACTTCCGCGTCCAGGCTCGAAATTTTATCGGCTGTATTTTGCAGGATTTGTTTGGAAATCGCGCCGCTCGGAGAAGCCCGTTGATAGCGTTCCATGTCATGCTCGGCCGAGTCCAATCGGGCGGTGCGCGACCGCAATTTCTCCGCCAGCTGTTTCCGGGTGATAAACAGTGCGGCAATACGCCGAACTTCTTCGCCTAAGCGTCCGCGGGCTCTTCCCAGCGCGGCATAGGCCTGATGCTCGTCCAGCCGAATCATCAGGTCCCCCCGATTCACAAACTGGGTCTCTTCGGCCAAAACCTGCGTCACGATCCCCGAGGCCTGGGCGGCCACCGGAACCAGATTGCCCGTAACATAGGCATTGTCGGTTCGTATCCAAAACCGATCATGGGTATACCAGTACACCAGGTACCCGACGGTGGCGATCAAGACCAGGCCGGCTACCATTAATAACCGTCGATTCCGGCGCGCGCGAATGGCCTTCGGATGAATACGATAGGGACCAGCCGGTGACGGTCCACCGGGAGATTGCGGAGCATGCGACATATCTGCAGTTGTGGTTGTCATAGATTTAGCTCGGGTTTTGTTTCGGTCGTTTCTCAATGTCCGGATTGTGATAACCGCCGCCCAACGATTCGATCAGATCGACTGCCGCGACCAGTTGGTCGCTTTCCAACGCCCTCAGCGCATATTCCTGCTCCAAGACCGGGTACCGATGCCGTAGCACCTCCCGATCATCATCAAGACCATTCACCAGCCGCACCTTCGCCAAACGCCAATCATCACCCAAGGAAGCCACCAATCGTTTATGCGAGGCCATGATCTCGTTGGTCGTTTGCCAGGCACTCAAACTGTCGGCCACCTCCCGCATGGCATCCAGCAAGGTGTCATTGTAGAGTTCCACCGCCGCATCGTAATCAGCACGTTGCGCGCCTAATTCGCCTCGCAGCCGGCCGCCCTCAAACCACGGCATACGTAAACCAGGCGCCAGTCCATAGGTGAAGCTTTGGCCACTGAACAGGAAGTTGGCCAACTTGTCCGTCCCCTTGGCTAACGTCAGCGCGTTAAATCCGACGAACCCCGTCAGATCGATCGTGGGGTAGAACTGCGTCGTCGCTACCCTGACCAATCGCGATGCGGCGTGCGCCCGATAGAGGGCTGAGGCCAAGTCGGGCCGATGGACCAGCAGTCCCATGGAGAGATGGTCAGGTGCCGCAATCTGAGTGGGGACAATCACTTTCGGTGTGGAAAACAGATGCGCCGCTTCGTCGGGACCCTTCCCGGCCAATCGCGCCAGCAAATGGCGCTGCACATCGAGTTGATCGCGAATTGCGGCTTGACGCTTGAACGCTGCTTCATAGTCGGCCACCGCAATTTTTACCGGCTGGTCATTATCCAGACCGAGGCGAAACCGGGTATCCGCGAGCGTTTTGAGGTCACGGCGGATGCCGACAATGGTTTTGACAATGTTGAGTTGTTGTTGAAGAGCCTGTCCGCGGAAATAGGCGCGGGCAATGCCGGTAGTCAATCGCAGGCGCACCTCGGCCGTTTCCGCTTCTTCGGCCGCGGCATGTCCCAAGGAGGCCTCCAGCATGGCTCGGTTCTTTCCCCAGAAATCGAACTCATAGCGGAAGCTCAAGGGGTTGATGATCCCGTACATGATCTTGATGCCCGCCACTTCCGGGTTCAGGGCCGCGAACACGCCATGTTGCGAGATACGTTCGTACGTCAACGAGGCATCGGCTTCGAGAAACGGCAACAGCCGTGCACCCTCGACTTTTACGAGCGAGGTGGCCTGCCGCAACCGAGCAGAGGCCTGTTTCAACCCAGGGTTGTCCGTGAGCG
>JBDTWG010000252.1:0-5618 GCA_040006855.1 Nitrospira sp. | reverse complement strand
GTCAATGGAATCAATATGTCGCAGGGCGTCTGTGATACTCCCGTTCCGGAGGTCGTCGTGCAGGCTGCCAAAGACGCCATGGAACAAGGGCGAAATATGTACTCCCGATATGACGGCATCCCGGAATTGCGACAAGCGATCGCTCTCAAGTTGGCGGCCTACAATCGAATCACGGCGGACCCGGAAACGAATGTGACCGTGAGCGCCGGAGCGACGGGGTCCTTTCAGGCTACCTGCATGGCCCTGCTCAATCCCGGGGACGAAATCATTCTCTTTGAGCCGTTCTACGCCTATCACATCCAAGCCATTCTCGCCGTTGAGGCGATCCCGCGCTATGTGACGATGCGAGCACCGGAATGGAGTTGGACTGTGCAGGAGTTGGAGCAGGCGATTACACCGAAGACTAAAGCGATTGTTGTGAATACTCCCGGCAATCCATCGGGGAAGATATTTTCACGAAGCGAAATGCAACAGATTGCGGCAATCGCCTGTCGCCGTGACCTGATGGTGCTCACCGATGAAATTTACGAATATTTTGTGTTTGATGGGCGCGAGCATGTCAGCATGGCCTCGCTTCCGAACATGGCGGAACGGACCATCACGATCGGAGGTTACTCCAAGACCTTCAGCATCACGGGGTGGCGCATTGGGTACAGTGTGGCAGAGGCCACCTGGGCCAAAGCGATTGGAGCCATGAGCGATGTGCTGTATGTGTGTGCTCCTACTCCCCTCCAGCACGGTGTTGCCGCTGGGATTCGAGCGCTGCCGAAGTCATTTTATGCGGGGCTTGCGACAGAGTATCAACAGAAACGAGATCGGTTCTGTCGGGCCTTGCACAAGGCCGGTCTGCCTCCGTCCATTCCGCAAGGCGCCTACTATGTGCTGGCGGATGTGTCCCGGCTGCCGGGCCGCACGGGTCGTGACCGAGCGATGTACCTCCTGGACAAAACCGGTGTCGCGGGCGTGCCAGGCGAAGCATTTTTTACGGGCCCACAGGGAAGTCGGTTCATACGGTTTTGTTTTGCAAAGACCCACGAGGATCTTGAACAGGCCAGTCACCGCATCGAACAACTGACCTCATGACCTAGGCCACACACACCGTCATGCATCATCGTGCCTGCCAGGACGCAGTTCTGGTCATTGCGCCCCACACGGCTTTCTTCCCCAGTATCCATCGGTACAGCCCGATCAATTTCCAGACGGAATTGAGTTGGCGATAACCAAAATTTTCCAAGATTGCGGCGAGCAGCAATTTAAAGACGTCGCGTTGATCGGGATACACGTGGAAAGACATCTCTTCCAGCAGGAGGGCGCTGACTGAGAGCAGCATGCCGAGTCCGATCGCGGCAATGAGCAGAATCAACCAGGTCTGCACGGACACAAATCCCAGGATAAATCCGGCCGTCACGAAGCAGTAGCCACACACCTCAATCGCCGGCCCGATCCATTCGAAGATGGCCATAAATGGGAAGGCCAGCCACCCGATCGTGCCTCCTTTCGGATGGCACAAGAGATCGACGTTCTTGACGAGACTTTCGCACAAGCCGCGCTGCCAGCGAATCCGTTGATTCTTGAGGGTGCGAAGATCCTCCGGGGCTTCGGTCCAACAGACGGAGTCGGGAACAAACGTGATGCGATACGGTTTCCCGCTCAGGCGCAAATGACGATGCAACCGGACGACGAGTTCCATGTCTTCGCCGATCGTGTCAGACCGGTACCCTCCCACGGAGACGACGGACTCCTTGCGAAAGATGCCGAAGGCCCCGGAGATGATCAGCATCGCGTTCATCGGCGACCATCCTAAGCGGCCGAATAGAAACGCGCGGAGGTATTCGACGATTTGGAACAGAGCCAACGGATTCGTGGGCAGCCCGATCTTTGTCAGGAAGCCGTTCTCGACGCGACAGCCGTTCGCGATGCGGACCGTGCCCCCACTGGCCACCGTGCGGTGATCATCCAGAAATGGTTGCACGGCCCGTCGCAGGCTGTCCGGTTGGAGAATCGAATCCGCATCGATACAGCAAAACAGCGGATAGACCGACAGGTTGATGCCCGCGTTGAGGGAATCGGCTTTTCCGCCATTATCCTTATCGATCACGCGAAGGTTGGAGTGAACGGAGGAATGGTAAATCGCCCGTATTGGGGCCGTCGGAAGCTGCGGGTTGTAGGCTTCGGGAAAGGGAAAGAGGTCGAATTCTTTCCGCAACACATCGATCGTGGCATCTTTCGAGCCGTCGTTCACGACGACGATTTCATACTCGGAATAGCTCAGTTGCAGCAGCGAACGAATGGAGCTGGCAATGGTCGTCGCTTCGTTATAGGCGGGCACGAGGATGCTGATCTGCGGCTCGAACCCCGTATAACTTTGCGGCAGGATATCGAGGACCCGTTCTTCAAGATATTTCCGCAGGTGGAATATCGCGATGATGTCCAGCATCAAGTATCCGGCCGTCAGGCCGAGAAGGTACAGCAGGAACAGCCATTCAGAAATTGAAATGATGGTCTCTAACCACATCGATCAACGGGACTCCACACACGATGGCCACTGCTCAAGGAACGGCGGCTGGCTCAGAGCGAGGTCGGCCGGCGGGTGGCGGTGGAGCCTTGGTCGGCAGGCGACAATCGGGGCGCTGAGCTTATTCGCCGTCATGACCATGCTTCCTCCCGCACATTCAGTCGACATTCCTCTGACCGAACCCCTGCCTTCCACAGTCTATGAGATTGAGCTGACCTATGTCGGCGAGCAGACCACGCCCACGGTGGCCTTGAGTGGTCCGCCCGAGGCCGTGCCACCTCTACTGTATCGACCGTTTGTGCCCATTCTTGAACTACAGCCCGGCTTCGGGGACGCGCGGTTGTTCGGTCTCTGCGAAGGACAGAAGACGAATACTCAGCAAGGCATCGCATTGCAGTGGGGAGCCGGGGAGGGGGTACGCTGTGGACAACGTGTTGCCCTGCATGGGGATGGAGCGCCGATTGACCTCTTGTCCTACGAGCGGTTGCGGATTCGTGGTCGAGCCACGGGGCAGGTGGTGGTGGCGCTTGAAGATGTAGCGGGTAGCCGCCGAGAGGACAACCTGCCGTTGGGTATGGTCTCCGGCCCGTTCGACATCACGGTTTCACTCAAGGATATCGGCCGCCGACTGGATCTCCGGCAGCTGACCACCCTAGTGGTCTCCACGGAGGGTGGCAGCGCACACATCCTAGTTGAGCAGCTCCAGGTTACTCAACGGCAGCCGGAGGCCATGCGTCAGGCTGGAATCGGTTTCTGGGTGTGGAACTATCGCGCGGCGGTGCGTGATCCGGACACGGTGTTGAGCACCTGTAGAGCGCAGGGCTGTTCTCGAGTATTCATACAAATGCCGTCGCAAGCGGACGACGAGGCACTCTGGAGTGAATACGTCAGGCTGTTGACGCAATTGCACGAGGCTGGAGTCGAAGCCATGGCGTTGGACGGGTACCCCGAAGCCATTCAGGAACCTCACAAATTGGCCGATAAGATACAGCGACTGCTTCAGATCATGAAGCCCGGCGCATTGTTCGGCGTGCAGCTCGACATCGAGCCCTATGTGCTGCCGGGATTTCTGAAAAATGAGGCGCAGCTCCGTCGTTATCTCGAGACCATCGAGACCGCGAAGGAAGTCATCGCAGGGCGTACGCGCCTCTCAATGGTGATTCCATTTTGGCTGGCCTCTCCGACGATCGCCGGCCGTCCGCTGGCCTATGCCGTGATGGACCGCGTCGACGAAGTTGCCGTGATGAGTTATCGCACCGACATGGACGAGTTACAGGACATTGCCCAAGACATCCTGCGTTATGGAGACTTGACCGGGACGCCGGTGTGGCTGGCCGTGGAGACCACGCCGTTACCGCTCGAACGGCACGTCGTGCTGCGCACAGAAACGCAAGCGCCTCGAGTCGAAGCCCTGCTGGATTATGATCGCCGGCTCTTACAGTGGGCGCCGGTATCCGCAGTGCAGACAGCGCCGCCTCGGCAAGGGTGGTTCCGCATCCATCATCAATACGCCGTCAGGCCGGAGCGTCTCACCTTTGCCGGTCGTTCGCGAGCCGAGGTCACGGCGGCCGTTGAGACCCTATTGAATGACAATTCGCACCCCAGTTTTGCGGGCATGATCATTCATGATCTCGATGGCTTCAGAGCTCTGAAAGAATAGCGCGAACAAGAAGGCTGGCCGAGTTGAGAAGGACGCAGGATCCCACGGGAGGATTATTCGAGAAGGCCCTGATGGTTTTCCGCCTGGCATCGATGATGTGTGTCATCGCTGTCTGCTGGTCAGCACCCGTTGTGAGCGCATCGACGGGCACCAAAGATGCCTCACCACGGGCTCTCCTGGAACAGGCCAACACCCACGAACAGGCGAAGGAGTACGAGGCCGCCATTGCGGAGTATCGTCGGTTCTTGGCTATCCGGCCAGACAATGACGACGTTCGTGCCACGATCGCGAAACTCCTCTCGTGGCAAGGTCAATTGGGTGAAACGGCCGCAATTTATCAGGACATATTGACCCGCCATCCTCTCGACGATGAAAGCCGGGTCGGCCTTGCGCGAGTCCTTTCGTGGCAACACAAGTATGCCGACGCGCAACGAGAGTATGAATGGGTTCTCCGAGAAGAGCCGCAGCATCTGGACGCCTTGCGCGGGCTCGCTGATGTGCTGACATGGAGCGGCCACCCGGATCAGGCGATTCCATACTATGAGCGGGTTGTCGCGGCCACCGGCGAGGCGGACGTGGTGGCTCGCCTGCGTGCCTTACAAGCCGAGTTGAGTCCGCCACACCTCATACCGCCCAAGGAACCTGCCGGCGACCCGTCGTCTGCCGGAGCAATTTCCACCCATGAGGCGCAGGCCATGGAGCGTGGGCGTCGATTGGAGGTCATGCGTCAGTACGTCGATGCTGCGTCCGTCTATCGTGACGGTCTCCAACAGTACCCCGAGAATGATGATCTGCGCAGCGCGCTCGCGCGGCTTCTCTCCTGGCAAGGTGCCCACGTCGAGGCGACGCTGCTGTATCGCGAGGTCTTGGCACGTCATCCGGAGGATCAGGACGTCCGTATCGCCCTGGCGCAGATTCTGTCGTGGCAGAACCAATTCGATGAAGCCCAGAGGCTGTACGACCAGGTATTGCAGACCGACCCGAACCGTATCGAGGCCCGCCGCGGACTTGCCGAGCTGGCGCATTGGCAAGGCCATCAGTCAGACGCCCTCGCCCGCTACGAAGCGTTGGTGGCGGAGACGCATGATCCAGAGATCGAAAAGCAGCTCAACGCCGTCAAGTCCGAGCTGCTCGCTGCTTCGCAGCAGGCCTCTGCGGATCGGACTCCCACGATTCTCTCATCGCCGGACTCTGGATCACGAGCCACTACCGATGCTTTGGAGCAAGCGGACAAGTTAGAGGCGAACAAACAGTATCGTGAAGCTCAGCTCCTGTACCAGGAGGTGTTGCAGCAGTATCCCGAGCATGACGACGTTCGCAGTGCCTTAGCGCGGGTGCTCTCCTGGCAGGGCGCCCATGCCGAAGCGACGCTGCTGTATCGCGAGGTTTTGGCGCGCCATCCGGAGGATCAGGACGTCCGTATCGCCCTGGCGCAGGTCCTTT
>JBDTWG010000251.1:0-5630 GCA_040006855.1 Nitrospira sp. | reverse complement strand
GGGAATGACCGCAGCAGGTGCAACCGAGGCTTTGGTCTTGGGCATCAGAGATTTGGTCATGTTCAGCTTAGATTTTGGGACAAGCTTCGGCACAGATTTGGCCGCCGGTTTCGCTTTGATGGGACGCTAGGACTTCGCTGCCACCTTGTTCTTGCCCATTGGTTGGGCCAGCTTCGTGACGGTCTTTTTGGCGGTGGCCGTCCCGGGCGCAGCCTCCGCTTTTTTCGTCACCGCAACTTTCTTTGTCGAGATGGTTTTTCTTGGCTTCCCCACCTTCTTGGTCGCGACGTTTTTCGCCCCCGTCGTTTCCGCGGCAGGGCCTTTCTCCTTGACGCTCTCTTTCCCATGCGTCGGCTTTTTGAGTTCCTGAAGATCCTCCACCAGTTGTTGAAGGCGCTTCTCTATTCGGTCTAAGCGTGCTTTGGTTTTCTTTTTCATCGAATTCCTCCTGTGCACAACCCACTGCTAGACACGTGAAATGTCAGAAGGCCCTCCAAATCAAGAAACGACCACCCCCTAGATATTGGAGATTCGCGTTTCACAGGTCAAGCTCCAGCCTCTCCCACTCGGAATTTCTCGCGGAGAGGCTGTCATGATAGACCTTTGCAGCCTGCAGGTCACGCCGCTTTCCCCCATATTTTTGATCGCTCAAGTGGCGCCTCAAGATCCGGCTATGCATACTTCACTAGAACCGGTTTGGGGGCCCGAGTCTACCTATCTCCTACGGAAGCGCTGAAAGCGAGGAACACGCGGTGAGGACACCGAATTGGGCCCGTGGTGACTCGGTGACATCGACCGGTCTTACAGGTCCATCTCGTGTGCGATGGGACTGTTATTCGTGCGCTAGCTTGATTCTCGTCGAAGCCAGTCTTCGAAGGCTGATATGGACCAGTTGCTTGGCGAGGAGAGGCGGTGTCGCAAAGGTCACGGTACAGAGTTGTTGAGACTGCCGAAGTGGAACGATGAAGGCCTGGCCCATGGTCCGATTAAACAACATCATCAGCTCGTCATACTCCTTGCGGGTAAGCGCCACCATCTGTCGATGGAGGCACTGCATCGTGGGGCTTTGCGTTTGGGTTCGCCGTGCCTGCATGTCGCTGGGCAGGCGGTCGACGATGGGCCGCGAGGCCAGGATATTAGCCATCACCGGGACAAGCAGATCGGGGCAATGTTTGAGGGGTGATGTCGGAATCGCCATTCAGTGCGACATTTTGTCATGAACCCGACCCGCAAGCAACTGAGTGCGCCTTCTACCGAACTGCTATACGAGCCTTTCGGCGCACAGAAGGAGACGGGATCGTAGCCCCAATAATTGCTGAGCGGCACGCCGGTATACGGATTGAAGCCAATCACCTGGTGCTCATTGAATTCCTGCACCGGCATCAGTTCCACGGCCGTTACCCCCAGCTCTGTGAAATAGGGAATCTTTTCCATGAGGCCTCGGTATGTACCGGGATGCTCCACACTGGAGCTGGGATGGATGGTGAAACCACGCACATGGGTTTCATAAATCACCGTCTTCGACCAGGGATATCTTGGCGGCCGGTCGTCCTGCCAATCGAAGTGCTCCTGCGTGAACAGGCATTTTGGCATGGCGCCGGCATCATCGACTGTCGAACACACCCTGTCTCGTTCTGGCGCCGAGGGATCATCTCCGCGGGCCGGGCCAAAATCCCAATCAAGCAACGGCGAGATCGCCGTCGCAAATGGGTCAAAGAGCAGTTTGTTGAAATTGAACCGGTGGCCGTCCTTGGGCTGATACGGGCCGTCTACCCGGTAGGCATAGAGTTGACCGGCGCAAATTCCCTCAATCCAGACGTGCCACACGTCACCGGTGCGGTTGCGCGCAGGATCCAGCTCAATCAGCCTGGCGGCCGTAGCGTCTTCGGGGTGATCAAACAACTCCAGCTGAACGCGGCTGGCATGTCGGCTGAAGAACGCAAAATTCACTCCGTCGCCACGCGCATAGGTTCCTAAAGGAAGCGGCACACCTACCCGAACACCGGTGCGCTCGCAGACCTCGGTCGCATACTCACGCAGGGGCGTTCGGACGTCGTCTCACTCTTGCCCGCGTCCGACTGTGCTGCAGCCAGGTCTGATCGGAACCGCATCCGATCCATCGGTGGTTGCCGGTCTTTACCTTTTGGGGGCGCTTTCATAACAGCTCGTCTGTCATCTTGCTCTCGTTCGAGATGGATTCACCGCTGCCACAGAATGAGATCGACTTCCAGGGGCACTGCCAAGCCAACACAGTGCGGGATGATGCGCACCGTATAGTCCGTTGAGAAACGAGCTGCCGCGACCGATGCGCGATAGATCGCACCCTGCGATTCGCCGGTCAGTCGACGCACGCTCGTCATCTCCTCCCGGATCGGACTGCTGCCGTTGATCCCATCGGCATACAACTCAACCCGCACGGCGGTTGGATCGAGGTCATTGAAATACACCTCTGCCTCAAAAATATGCTCTGCGGCATTGGTTTGTACTTTCACGTCGCCGAAGCGCACTCCGAGCCATTTCTCGTTCAGCGTCTGCTTCCATTCGGCAAGGCGCTTGCCCACGAATCCCTTATCGGCCGCGCGCTCACGGTACGCGGCTGCAGCCGGGAGGTAATGCTGCTCGGTATATTCACGCACGACACGGTTCGTAGAGAACCTGGGTGTCAATCGTGCCATGCTCTCTCGTATTCGGTTGATCCAAGCGGTGGGAACGCCATGCTCGTCACAGCGATAGAATTCTGGGA
This sequence comes from Nitrospira sp., assembly GCA_040006855.1. Classification (GTDB taxonomy): domain Bacteria; phylum Nitrospirota; class Nitrospiria; order Nitrospirales; family Nitrospiraceae; genus Nitrospira_A. The sequence goes on along the minus strand of JBDTWG010000251.1, from coordinate 2,887 downwards.
TCACCTCTCGTTCGAGCAGATCGTACAGCGCATCGGCCTCGACCGCGTCCCATGCGGGATCATCCCCATGATCCAGGCCATCACCCAATGCCCACCCCACCTCGGGGAGATAGGCCTCGGCCCACCATCCATCCAACTCCGACAGATTGAGGCCACCATTGACGAGAACCTTCATGCCGCTCGTGCCACTGGCCTCCCACGGTCGCCGTGGTGTGTTGATCCAGACATCCACCCCCTGCACCAGATGTTCCGCCAGCAACATGTCGTAGTCACTGAGGTAGATCACATGGGGACGCATCTCAGGCCGTCGAATAAACTGGATCCATTCTTGAATCAAGGCCTGCCCTGCCTGGTCCGCAGGGTGCGCCTTGCCGGCCATGATGAGCTGCACTGGGCGCTGCGAATCTGTCAACAAGCGCCGGAGCCGCTCTGGCTGCTGCAGCAACAGATTGGGACGCTTATAGGTGGCGAAGCGACGAGCAAATCCCAGGGTCAACGCGTTGGGATCAAACAGTTGCTTGGTCCGCTCCAAATCCTCGGGCATGGCCCCGGAGGCTGCCAACTGACGAGCCAATCGTTCACGGGCATAGTCGATGAGGGCATGACGGGCGGCGTTCCGAAATTTCCACAGTGGAGCGTCCGAGATTGCGCGAATCGCCGGCTCCAGACATTCCGTGTTTCCCAGCCAGCGGCTTTGGCCGCAGGACTCGGTCCACAGCGCGTCGGCTGCCGCAGAGTCCCAACTGGGCATATGGACGCCGTTGCTCACATGCCGGATGGGCACGTCGTCTTCCGGCCAGCGGCGAAAAAGAGAGCGAAAGAGATGGCGGCTCACCTGGCCATGCAGACGACTCACGCCGTTGACCGCCCCGCTCCCTCGGACGGCCAGGTAGGCCATATTGAACGGTTCCGACAGGTCGTTCGGATTCTGGCGGCCCAGTGCCAGCAAATCGCGCGGAGGAATACCGAGCTGGTCTTTGGCATATCTCTCGAGGTATTGCTCGATGAGCGCCGGAGCGAACCGATCAAAACCGGCGGCCACGGCGGTATGTGTCGTGAAAATGTTCCCTGCTCGCGTGGCGGCCAGCGCGACGTCGAAGGGATGTCCGGTGGTCTGCATGAAACTGCGGGCGCGTTCCAATATGGCAAAGGCCGCATGGCCCTCGTTCAGATGGCAGATTTCCGGTCGGAGACTCAATGCTTCCAGCAACCGCCAGCCCCCGATGCCGAGCAGCAATTCTTGTTTCAGCCGCAACTCCGGCCCGCCTCCGTAAAGCTCGCTGGTAATGCCTCGGTGAGCCGGAAAGTTCGCCGCATCATTGCTGTCCAGGAGATACAGCCGCACTCGACCGACTTGGACCTCCCAGGCGCGCAGCCAGATCGAGTAACCGGGTAATGCAATCTCCAATCGCAACCACTCGCCGTTTGCCCGCCGCAACGGCGAGATCGGTAGCTGTCCGGGATCGTTATACGGATAGAGCGCCTGTTGCGCGCCGTCCTTATCGATCATCTGCCGAAAATAGCCTTGCTGGTAGAGCAGTCCCACGCCCACCACGGGCACGCCCAGATCGCTGGCGGCTTTGAGCTGATCACCAGCCACATTGCCCAGTCCGCCCGAATAGATGGGTAATGCTTCGCTCAACATAAATTCCAGGCTGAAATAGGCCACGCAGGTCAGGGAATCCGGCGTATGATTGTGCTGGAACCACGCGGGAGTCTCTGCCGCTCGTTGCTTGGATTGAACGAGGGTCTCGATCTGCTTCCGAAAGGCGGGATCAGCCAACACATCCCGGAGTTGCTTCCGCGAGACGGTCTGTAGCACAACCCACGGATTTTGAGTGAGCTCCCAGAGCAGCGGATCCAGCTTGCGCCACACCTCGTCGGTGGCATGGTTCCAGGACCAGCGCAGATCAAGGGCCAGCTCAGCCAGTGCATCGAACCCCTCAATTTCCGTGGGAAGAAAGTTGTAGAGAGGATAGCTGACGCGGGTGCCTGTGCTCATGGTTGCTCCTTCTGTGTTGGCTTGAACGGACTCCCTGACGACTGTGGGGATGCGGCCAAGGCATCGCTGACAATCGCTTGGGCTTCCTCCAGGATACGACCCAGATGATCTCTTCCCCGGAAGCTCTCCGCATACACCCTGCAAATGTCTTCCGTTCCAGATGGACGGACCGCGAACCATCCGCTTTGGGCCATCACCTTGACCCCACCGATGGGTGCGCCGTTGCCAGGAGCCTGCGTGAGGATGCTCTGGATTGCTTCGCCCGCCAACTCAGTGAGCCTCACTTTCTGCGGTGAGAGTTTCGCCAAGATTTTCTTTTGATCCGGAGTGGCTGGCGCCTCGACGCGGTCATAGACCGGCTCGCCGAACTCACGCGTGAGTTGATGATAGATTTCGCCGGGATCGCGGCCCATGCGCGCGCTCATCTCCGCCGAGAGCAATGCCGGAACAATGCCGTCTTTGTCCGTCGTCCACACGCTGCCATCCAGACGGACGAACGACGCACCGGCGCTCTCCTCTCCGGCAAAGCCAAGCGAGCCATCACGCAGACCCTCTACAAACCACTTGAATCCGACTGGGACCTCGTAGAGTGTCCGGCCCAGCTTCGCGGCGACGCGATCAATCATCTGGCTGCTCACCACCGTCTTCCCGATCGATGCTGCCTGCCGCCACTTGGGTCGGTGTTGGAAGAGATAGGAGATGGCGACGGACAGGTACTGGTTGGGCGGTAGCAACCCTGCGCTCCTGGTGACAATGCCGTGGCGGTCATGGTCGGTGTCGCAGGCGAAGGCAATGTCGAAACGATCTCTCAGGTCAATCAGCCGCCGCATCGCGTAGGGCGACGAGGGGTCCATGCGAATCTGACCGTCCCAATCCACCGTCATG
>JBDTWG010000250.1:0-5641 GCA_040006855.1 Nitrospira sp. | reverse complement strand
TTCTCTGAGAGGCTGGGTCGCGTGTGACGAATGCTATAGTTGTAACGTTAGGCAGATGTCACACCAAGCGTGAAGGAGCAAGGTTCATGAAGTACCCTGGCGCGTCGCAACTGATGTTGGGCGGAGTGGCAGTCGTGTTGTTAACGGCACCTGGATGCAGCAGCATGAAGTGGTTTCACTCTGGATCGGACGACACGGTCGTTTCGGAGAGCGACAGCCCCGGCGGCCATATGGCGGGACAAGGTAGTCGCGATGGGCAGTATCCGTCTATTAGTCGACAAAATCCTCTGTCCGAGGCGGAGGGTGGGGCGCTGCGGGGCTTCTCACCCCTGGTGAACGGTCAGATCGCCGGGGAGGAGCGACTCAGTCGGAGCAACATGGGCGGTATGTTGCTGCCGGTTGATCGCGACGAGAAATGGCATGCCGAAATTCGTCGGGAAGAAGCGGCGGCGCTGGAGGCCGGCCTCAAGGATGTCTTCTACGGCTATGACCGATATAGCGTTTCCGATAACGATGGGGTGGCCTCGCTCACGACCAATGCCGATTGGCTGAAGGACAACCCTAAGTCCCTCCTCAAGATCTCCGGGCATTGTGATGAACGTGGAACGCACGACTATAACCTCGTACTCGGGGAAAAACGGGCCAAGGCAGCCAAGAGCTTCCTGGTCGATCTGGGCGTGAGTCCGAAGCAGGTGGCGATTGTCTCGTATGGCAAGGACCGCCCGTTCTGTGCCGACCATGACGAAGCCTGCCATCAGCAAAATCGACGCGGCCACATGCTGCTGCGCAAATAAGCGAGAGCCCCGGCGCCTTCCCGTGAGTGGGCGCCGGGACAAGGTGTTCTGGGCTTAAGCCATTGACGTCCTCCCGCACCGTTTTCCACCTCCTTCCTGTTCCGACACCGATTACCCGAGTCATTTATCTCGAAGAACTGCGGCTGGCGGCCAGTGCTTGTGGCTGCTCCCCGGCGGGTTTGTGAGCCGCGAGTAGCGCTGAGCTCTTAGTCTCTCATTCCTTTCCCATCACATAAGGGTGACAATACGCGGGAGCTTATGGTATCTGAGCCATTGCAGGTGACAGGCTTTTCGCCGCCCATCCCGTACGAAGGAGTATGATTGTGAACCAGCGCTTTGGGATTACCGTGAAGTTCCTCATTTCTGCCGACTCTCCCGAGGAGGCTGAAGAGATTATCGAGTCGGCCTGTGAAAAGATGGCCGCGTCCATTCATGAAGGAGACGTCAGCTACGAAGGTATCGAAGACATTGAAGAGGAAGATGAATAATGATGCGCCTCGTTCTTGCCGCGTCGGCCCCGTCGACAGTCCGTCCTCGTTATACGGCGGGAAGGGGTTGCTGGAGGGACGCCTGCGCAGTTGAGTCGCGTCGGCTAGGGGGCTTGGGAGCATAATGGATCCTGTCGCTCCCACAGGAACTGAAGGCCGTCCGTCTGGATTTCTGAACCGGATTCATCAGTCGACCAAGCAGTACCTTCCCCAGTGGCTGGGGGTTCCCGCGCACATTCACCACGTGGCCTACCGGATGGCCAATCCTCCGGTGGAACGGCCGAATAGCCGCCGGGAGTTTCAACACCTGCTTCAGGCCCTCGATATTTCCGAAGGCGCCATCGACGAGAAGTTCGGTTATGGATTCAAGGTCGCCCCCAATGGTGACCGGCTGATCGTCGTCTGGGAAGCGCACACGGAATATTATAGTTACCAGGTGTGGCATGTGGTGAGCGACGCCACGAGTCCGCTCGATTTCGGGCCAATCACGTTTCCTGGCTATATGATGCCGCTCTGCCCGCTCGGTTTGCGCGTGAATGCCCTCGACATGCTGTTCTTGCCGCAAGAGCTGCCCCTTGAGCACGAGCTTCCTGCCCGGCTTCCTGGCGCGATGGTTTATGGTAGCCGTATCTTGGGGGACGATATCGTCGCAGTGACGAGTTTCACTCCCGATGAGTTTGATCGGGAACGATATCTGATCTGCTCGACATCCGAGCAATCGCTTCGGCAACAGGTTGCAAAAATCGCCGATACGATCGTCGCGATTGAAAACTACTACCACTTAGTCATGTTGCCGATGAAGGCCTTTTCCAGGGCCGTGGACCAAATCCATGACTATGAGCAGCGACATCTGTACCAGCGGGCTGTGCTGATCGAACAGCTCGGCGGGACCACGCCGCAGACCATGCAGAAGTGGCTGACCGTGTTGACGCAGGACCTGCTCCAAGTGAGTCGGTTGGCCGAATCGATGCGGTATCGGCTGTCCGCCTCGGTGCCCTATGATCGCATCGTCCAAAGCAACCTGGCCGCCCTGCAGGAACGGACTTATGCCCCGCTTCGTCAACTCTCGGAGTATGTGAGTTGGAAAATTACGGGCGTGACGGACGGCTATCAGCAGCTGCTTCGGCGAATCGATGCGATGGAAAAGGACTTTGAGGCCACGGTGGCAGTGCTTCGGACCCATATCGAGTTGAAGTTACAGGAGCAGAACATCGGGTTGCAGGATCAGAACATGAAACTTCTGATCAGCGTGGATTCCACCACTCGTGCTCAGGCCATTCTGCAACGCACCGTCGAAAGCCTCTCCGTGATCGTGATCACCTATTACCTGACAGGGCTGGGGAGTTACGTGATCAAAGCTTTATATGAGGTGGGGTGGCTGAAGAATGCCAACGTGGCGACGGCGATTTTTGTCCCGATCGCGTTCGGCATTTCCTTTATCCTGATGACCGTGGGACGGAAAATCATCATGAAGCGCATGGCGAACCAGACGAAGGAGGGTGGGGGAGCGTAAACCTCTCGCCGCCTGAGCCTCTCGCTTCTGACGGGCCCCTAGCGATACAGTGCGGTGGCTGCGGATGGATGAGGGGTATTCCGAGACTTTCCCAACAGCGAAGTCTGTAGCTATGCGGCAGCCAGTTCCCGCATAGCGGTTCCAGCGTTCTCGGCCGATTCTTCGAGCGACTGGGTGATCAGGCGTCGAATCCGGCTTTGATCATCTCGACGCACCCGAATGAATTCAATTCCCACCTTCTGATCCGTCGTCCATCGAACCTTTGCCAGCCCCACAATGAGAGGCCGCGCCTGATCAGGCGCCATCACCAGCAATTCGAGATACTCCCCGGGCTGAACGGGAAGGTCCGTCTCAATCGCACAGCCTGGCACGGAAAGATTAATCACCGTTCCCTCGCCGGTCGTCGAGTCGCTCGAAAGCCGGACGGGGTAGGTGACGGCTGCTCGTATAGAAGTACGAAGATCCATGTCCATTGAAAAGGCCTCCTTGCCTTGACCCTCGTTCCTGAGGGCTTGCAGGCTGTTTCGGTAGGGTTTCTTCTGAACTTTAGGTGAATGCCGCCCAAATTCTCCGTTTCACCTGGAGAAAACGCGAGTCGGAGGTGATTGCTCCCACGGCCTGTTGGGGGGGCACGCCACGCTCTCCGCGACGGCTCAACCACAAGGCCAAGGGGATACTCACCGGGAAAGGTAGGAGGATGAGGGCCAGGACCATGATACCTTTGCCCGCGGACAGTCGGTGAATCTGAAGCCACAGGGTGGATAACATGGGATGGACACCTCAAGTCTCGAATCATGGCCTGGTTAAGAATTGCCCAGTGGAGTCAGCGATGCCGACGTCCCGTGGGCAAGTCTTGCCGGGCGCTCTGCCGCAGCTCTATAAGCCAATGGCCGATCAAGGCCGCGAAAGCGCCAATCGTGATCAGCAATCCCAACGTATTCTCCATAAGCTCTCTCCTCTCCGGTGAGTTCGATACGGCGAGCCCATATCACCTTCCAATGAGCAATCCCTGTGCCGGGTCATGGCGTAGTGTAGGTGGTCGGCTGAGCCGTCTGCCGTGGATCAGAACGCGGTTTAGTTCAAGAATGAAGCGGGTGAGATGTAGAAACAGATACGGCTGCGTATCCTTACCGATACTGTTCCGGGAGCATCGCGGAGTGATACGCGGCTCTGGCGGACTCGGCGCGCCTGGTCATTGACCGATCGGGAAAGCGGTTGATTTCGGCTGCAGAACAGCGTATCCCTCTTCGAAAGGTCCGGGGCCGAACCCGGTGGGTCTAGCTCAGCCAAAGGCACTTGTGGAGCGTCGCGACAGTTCCCGGTATGAAATTCAGGTGCCACTCACGTTTTCCGGCAGTGATATTGCCGGAAGCGGATTGATCACGAGTCTCTCCAAGGAAGGTTGTCATGTGGTGAGCGAGGAATCCTTGCCTGCCCGTGCGTGCCTTTCTCTCCATGTCGAATTCCCTGCCCCCTATGAGCCGCTCACTGTCGAAGTGGCCGAGGTTCGTTGGACGAATGCCGTCGGCTTTGGCCTCGTGTTTGTGCATGTGCATGCCGAGGAGCATGCACGGCTCCAGCGGTTTATCGACTGGCTGAAACAGACACAGAACAATTAGCGATGAGATTGTGCGGAGGCGGTAACCTGGTGACGGCGTCTTACCGCGCAGGTGTGGGCACATCGACATGAACGGCGATGTGCGCGTCTCGACTGCCGGCCGGGAATCGAGGAAACGGGTGGGCGTTGACGACCGCCAACAGGGCCGCCTGATCCATCGCCGTATCCCCTGAGCTGCGTTCCACTTCGATCAACTGGGCTTCGCCGTTCGCATAGAGACGAAAGCCGATGTCGGACACTCGTTGAATTCCGTGATGGCGATACAGTGCGGCTTCATCCTGCATCCGTCGATGGATGAGCCGCTGCAGCACCTTCCAGTATCCCTCCTGCCGCGATAGTCTCCGGTCTCCTATCAGGTCCTCCTCATCCACACGGCCATCCAACGATGCCAGGTCAGGAGGCGGGTCCTCCGCGCGCGGGGAGCGATCAGTCATGTGGGTTGAAGGATTGACGGGCGCAACCTCGTGATCGGCGTAACCGGGGCTAGCGATGGTGACGACGACGATGCGGCGTACGAGTGGCTCCAAATGGCGTCCCCGTTGGCGCGAGATCTGGATTTGGATGGGCGTGGCTTTCGGGGGAGTGCCCATGGTGGTGGATAGCCGGCCGAGGGCTACGGTGGCGGAGAAGCGGTGCTGGTCCGGATCATTTTCCAGCGGGATGGTGTGAGTCGCAAATGCAGGACTTTCGAGAACGGCGACGAACGGTTCTCCAGGACGGGAAGGTTGTTCCGGGATGTGGATCGAAACGGTGAGACCGCGATTGATTGGCAAGGATCCGAATAGGCTGTCGGCGGGCACCTCGATATGCACATCCTGTGGCATGAGAGGTGACGAAGTGCCGGCGACCCATGCGGCATTGCCGATGAGAATGATCAGCCCTCCCACTGCGGGCAACACGCTCCCACATACTCGCCGAAGCATGCACCTTCTAAGAGATGAGGGAGGCGATGGAACGGATAGAACTGACATCTTGGGGCTTGTCCGAATCGGTGGCCGGTCGATGATTCTTCATCAGTACCACGGGCGGGGCAGGGAACCTATGCAAATGCGCAAACCATCAGAGACCGAGCAAGGACGTTGCGATCAAGGATGGGATCAGGCAGGATGCCCTATGCTTGGCGAAAGGTGTCGAATATGACCACAGAGCATCTCGTATCAGACCTTGTTCAGCTGCGCACGCCGTGCATCATGGTCATTTTTGGTGTCGACGGGGACCTCGCGAAGCG
>JBDTWG010000249.1:0-5659 GCA_040006855.1 Nitrospira sp. | reverse complement strand
ATCTCCGACCGACAGTTGCTCCACAGGAATCGGTTCATGCGGTTCACCCACCTCGCGCCTGACTTTTTGCTCCAACTCGACAAGCCGGACTTTGGTTTCCTTCGCTTTGAGCAGTTTTTGGTCACGCTTCAAGTCATCAAGCGTGGCTTGAACCGCCGCCCGGGCACGCTGAAATTCTTGGGACAGTTTTTTCTTGAGCCCCAGCCGCTCATCCCGTTCCGATTCCTGCACGAAGGTCAGCAATTCCTGGGCTTCTCGCGCAGCCTGCTCGGCAGCCTGCTTCGCCATACTGGCGGCAGCCATGTCGTCACTCAATCGCCGCTGTTTATCTTGCAGATCGTTCAGCAGAGTTTCGAGCAGCCGGTTGTCTCCCTGCAGACGCGCACGGGCATCCTGCAATAGCGCCTGGTCCATTCCCAGACGCCCGGCAATCTCGATCGCTGCGGAACCACCCGGCTGTCCAAGGATCAGACGGTAGGTGGGCGAAAGTGTGTCCAGATTGAATTCCACGCTTGCGTTGGCAAACCCAGTCGTCTCTTGCGCCAAGCCTTTCAAGAGGCTGTAGTGCGTCGTGGCCACCACCTTCACTCCCACTGCCGCCAGACGGCAGAGCAGTGCGCTCGCCAGCGCGGCGCCTTCGGCGGGATCCGTGGATGTCACCGGCTCATCCAGCAGCACGAGCGCTCGCCCAGGATGTACAGGGCTATCCTCAACGTCTGCTTCCGGCCCTGCAGAGACCTCCCGAAGCAGCTGTACCATCTGAGTGATATGGGCAGAAAAGCTGGATAGGTCCCGCGCCAAATCCTGCGCGTCGCCGATATCGGCATAGACCGACGGGAAGATGGCCATCTCCGACTCGGGCGCACAGGGAAGATGCAGACCGCAGCGCACCATGAGGGAAAACAATCCCAGCAATTTCAAGGTGACGGTCTTCCCGCCGGTGTTGGGACCTGAAATGATGAGGACCCGCACCGTCTCATCCAATGCCAGGTCGTTCGGCACCACCTGCTCTTTGGTAAGGACGAGAAACGGGTGCCGCGCCTGCTTGAGCACAACGCGGCCCTCGTCATTGAGGCGTGGGGGGACCGCGTGCAGCCGTTGGCTCAAGCAGGCTTTCGCGGCAATGGCGTCGAGCTCCCCCAGCACCGCCACACCCCTTACCAGTTCAGCCGTATGGGGGGCGATCATGGCAGACAGCTCTCGCAAAATTCTTCGCACCTCGCGTTCCACCTCGAGATCCACGACCTTGATGGAGTTGTTGAGCTCGACGAGTTCGCGGGGCTCCAGAAACACGGTCGCGCCACTTGCCGACACATCGTGCACAATACCGGGAATTTTCCCCTGCATGTCGGTCTTAATCGGGACCACATAGCGCCCTTCGCGTTGCGCGAAATAGTCTTCCTGCAGAACGCCCTCGTACCGGCGAGAATGCAGAATCTGGTCGAGGCGATGCCGCATGTGCTGCTTGAGGTCGTTGGCACGATGCATCAGTCGATGTAATTCGGGGCTGGCCGATTCCCGCATGGACCCGTCTCGATCAATGGCGGCGTTCAGTGCAACTAGCAACCGACGATACTCGGCCACCGGCCCGAACCGTGTGACCATCGCACTCACGGTCGGCGCGTCGGCTTGGTGTCGCAAGAGATATCGCTGAACGTCTTCGATTAACTCCAGCACCAGGGCAATATCGCGTAGCTCATGCACCTCCAAACAGGCGCCCTTGGCCACTCGCCCCAACCATTCAGTCACGTGGGGAAATTGAAGCCGTGGAAAGGGATCGACCGCGGCTTTCAAGAGCACCATGTCGGACGTTTCCTGCTGGCGCCCCAGGGCCTGCGTAAAATCTTGCTCCAACCGTATCGACCGGCAGTGCTCCGCGCCGACCGTCGACTGGGCATAGGACGCGAGGACCTCCAATAACTTCCCCCATTCCAGGACCTTGGCCGCTTCACGCTGCAGCTTGTCAGATTGCATCACGCCCCGCTTATCTGTGGACCTTGAGAACGCCAGACTCTACCCGACCTCCTCCGCACAGGCAAGGCGAGCAGAGGGCCTCAGAATATGACGCTCTAAAACGGCAAATATTACAACCATTCCCGCTTTTTGTATGCTTGACACGCAGAAAGTCGGTCAGTACTATCGCCCCAAGCTCACTCTATTCAACCCGCTTAATTCTTGAGGATTTAGCCCCATGACCACACGGATCGGCATCAATGGATTTGGACGCATCGGCCGCAACGTTCTTCGTGCATCCCTGGGAGATCCCAGCCTGGAATTTGTTGCTATCAACGACCTCACCGATGCCAAAACACTAGCCTATTTGCTTAAGTACGACTCAGTTCATGGCACCCTCAAGGCGTCCGTTGAGGCAAAAGACGACCAGATCATGATCGACGGGAGGGCCATTAAGGTCTTAGCGATCAGAGATCCAAAAGAACTTCCCTGGAAGGCGCTCGGAGTTGACATCGTCGTGGAATCAACCGGACACTTTACCGACCGAGAGGGAGCAGGAAAGCACCTTTCAGCCGGAGCCAAAACCGTCATTATTTCTGCTCCCGCCAAGGATCCCGATGCCACAGTGGTGCTCGGCGTCAATGAGCAAGTGTATGACGCGAAGATTCACCATATCGTCTCCAATGCCTCCTGCACCACCAACTGCCTCGCTCCGGTGGCGAAGGTCTTGCTGGAAAACTTCGGCATCAAGCACGGCGTCATGACGACGATCCATTCCTACACGAACGACCAACAGCTCCTCGATCTTCCCCACAAGGATCTTCGCCGGGCGCGCGCCGCCGCCATGTCGATGATTCCGACCAGCACCGGTGCGGCCAAGGCGCTCCACCTCGTCATTCCCCAGTTGAAGGGAAAATTGGACGGACTGGCCATCCGAGTACCCACCCCAAATGTCTCGTTGGTGGACCTCACGGTCGAAACCGAAAAAGATTGTGATATTGCCGGAGTCAATGCCGCATTCAAAAAGGCCGCCGAAGGCCCGATGAAAGATATTCTGGCCTATTCGGAAGCACCCATTGTGTCGATCGATCTGAAAGACGATCCCCATTCCGCTATCGTAGATGCCCCCTTGACGGCGGTCATCGACAAGCGACTCGTCAAAGTCACGGCTTGGTATGACAATGAGTGGGGCTACTCCTGCCGCGTCCGGGATCTGATCAAGTACATCGTCGCCAAAGCGTCGTGAACCGGATCCTACGCAACGCGCTTTTCTGACGCTCAGCACGGATCAGGTCGTGCAACCGACCGGGGCGGTACACACCAGGGGAGGAGTGAGAGTCTGTCATGAATATTCGTAAACGAACCATCGAGGACGTTCAACTTCAGGGGAAACGTGTCATCATTCGCGCCGACTTTAACGTCCCACTCGACGATTCATTACAGATTACCGACGACACGAGGATCCGATCGACGCTGCCGACCATCAATCGCGCCGTCGACGAAGGAGCCAAGGTCATTCTCTGCTCGCACCTCGGTCGACCAAATGGAAAATTCGACCCTAAATTCAGCTTGGCGCCCGTTGCAAAACGCCTCCAACGCCTCCTCGGCAAAGAGGTGATTTTTGCTCCGGATTGCATCGGCTCTGCCGTGGAAGGCCTCGTCGCCAAAATGCAGCCTGGCGATGTCATGCTGTTGGAAAATCTCCGTTTCCATGCAGAAGAAGAGAAGAACGACGACGGATTCTCCAAGGCCCTCGCCTCCCTTGCGGACGTCTACATCAATGACGCGTTCGGTGCCGCGCACCGGGCCCATGCCTCCACGGTCGGCATCACGAAATACATTCCCGAAGCAGCCACCGGCTATCTGCTCAAGAAAGAAATCGAGTATCTGGAAGGGGCCGTGGAAAACCCCGTCCGGCCGTTTGTCGCCATCCTTGGCGGAGCCAAAGTGTCCGGCAAAATCGGGGTGATCGAGAATCTCGGCAAAAAGGTCGACAAGGTCATCATCGGCGGCGGTATGGCCTTTACCTTCTTGAAGGCCATGGGGCTGGAGATCGGCCAATCACTCGTCGAGAACGATATGCTGGACTTTGCCAAGGGAGTCCAAGACCACGCCTTCGCCAGTGGAGTCAAATTCTATCTTCCGGTGGATTGCGTCGTTGCGGCGAGCCGTGAACCCGGATCCGAGACGAAAATCGTGCCGGTTCAGGAGATTCCCAAAGGATGGTACGGATTGGATATCGGGCCCGCCTCCGTCAAACTGTTCTCGGAAGCAGTCCAGGATGCCAAAACTATTCTTTGGAATGGTCCCATGGGCATGTTTGAAGTCGATGCCTTCGCCAGAGGCACTCTCGCCATGGCCCACTCCGTCGCCAACGCGTACGCCCTGACCATTGTAGGCGGAGGCGAAACAGCACTCGCCATCCATCGTGCAGGAGAATCCGAAAGCATCTCGTTCATCTCCACCGGTGGTGGGGCCGCGCTGGAGTTACTGGAAGGAAAGATCCTTCCCGGTCTCGCAGCACTCCCCAATCGCACACCCTGACGACGTCCGACCTGTCTTCTCCACCGAAATAGAGGTCTCGTGAGAACTCGCTTCATTGTCGGCAACTGGAAGATGAACAAAACCGCCTCTGAGGCCACGGCGTTCGTTCGAGAACTCTTGCATCAGGTCACAGACTTAGGCGGCATCCAAGTCGGTCTCACCCCACCGTTTACCGCCCTGCCTGCAGCAGGCGCTGCGCTCGGCCCTGCGCCGCGCTTTTTACTCGGTGCGCAAAATCTTTACTGGGAAGAAAAGGGAGCCTTCACCGGCGAGGTGTCCGGCGTAATGCTGAAGGATCTCGGTTGCCAATTTGTCCTCATCGGTCATTCTGAACGGCGGCAGTATTTCGGAGACCAAGACACCTGGACCAACAAGAAATTACTGGCGGCTATTCGGCACGATCTCCATCCGATCCTGTGCGTGGGGGAAACGCTGCAGGATCGCAATGCAGGCAGTACCGAGGCGGTCATTCAACGACAGCTTCGCATTGCGCTAGCGGGAGTCGAGGCGCGGTCGCTCCAAGGCATGACGATCGCCTATGAGCCTGTCTGGGCCATTGGCACCGGTCTGGCCGCCTCGCCAGAACAAGCCGTGCCGGTCCATCGCATGATCCGTCACACGATCGATGAACTCAGTGGTTCAGACATCGGCCGCCACGTACGCGTGCTCTACGGAGGCAGCGTCACGCCGCAGAATATTGCCGACTTTCTGATCTACGAAGAAATTGACGGCGCACTCGTGGGCGGGGCTTGTTTAGACCCGCTCTCTTTTGCTACACTTATCACGGTCGCGCTCGGGTCAAAACCTTCCAAGGCTTAATTTCAACATGTACACTTTACTGGTCATCATTCATGTCATTGTCTGCTTGCTCATGATTGGGGCAATCTTGCTGCAATCTGGCAAAGGAGCTGAAATTGGAGCGGCATTCGGTGGCTCAAGCCAAACCGTCTTCGGCAGTCGCGGGCCGGCAAACTTCCTCAGCAAGTTCACCGTCATCACAGCCTTCGTGTTTATGTTCACATCCCTATCCTTGGCCATCCTCGCCAAAGAACGAAACTTTTCCTCTACCGTCATTGACCTGAATAAAAAGCCGGCGGAAAGCACACCGAGCACCACGCCGCCCGCGGCCCCCTCTTCTCCTGCCACGGAATCCCATCCCGCA
>JBDTWG010000248.1:0-5662 GCA_040006855.1 Nitrospira sp. | reverse complement strand
CCTGACGTAGCTCTCGACGGGTGCCATGCGTTTTTCCGATCCGTAAAACGGAACGATCGTACTTTCACCCCCGGCATGAATGACCGCAGTACTCAGGATGTGTGACCCTGTCACAACGCCTTGGCCACCCACGCCCGCCATCCGAATGTTAAACCGTTTCGCCATACTCAATCCTCCTTGAACATAACTCAGGCCTTTGGAAGACCAGGAGCGGGAGCGGCCGGCTTGGGGAGAAATTCCTTGTAGCCATAGCGCTCTGTGAGAAATTGCTTCGCTTCGTCCGTAATGTATTCGGAGAACTGATAGCGATCGTTTTCAACGTTCTTAGCGTCTTCCATCACCTTGTCTGTCGGAATGGCATACTCAATATTGCATGACGTGTAGGCCTGGATGTACGTTGACCCCACCTCTCTCGCGATCAACACGGCCTTCTTAATGACGCTCTCAACCCGACGAGGATTGTTCGGCACAACCGTCGCCACATATGCACAGCCGGCGACCTTCGCCATCTGCAACATGTCCATTTTCTCGAACTTCTTCCCCAACGGGGCCATCTTGAGCACGGCGCCGCGATTCGTCATCCCACTTTCCTGTCCACCGGTGTTCCCGTACACTTCATTGTCCAACATGATCGTCGTGAACCGTTCTTTGCGGAACCACGAGTGCAGCACCTGCTGAAATCCGATATCCGCCGTGCCACCGTCTCCGGCCATTACAACTACATCTTTCGGCTTATCACCGAAGCGCAAGCGTAAACCACGGGACAACCCGCTCGCTACGCCGTTTTGGTCGCCGTAGTTACCATATACGAAGGGAATGGCGGCTTGCGAGATCGCCAACCGCCCGCAGCCGGCGGTTCCAACGGTGATAGTATCTTCTGGGTTGGGGAATGCGATCATGGCGAGCCGGATAAAGAGAGTCATCGCACAGCCAGCGCACATCGGATGCTCTTCGAGCACTTCCTTGAACGATCCCATCTGCGATACGGATACCTTTTTGCCGAAAGGTCCGTGCTCAACCATGTCCCGATATTCTTTCGGCATAAACTTTTCAAAGCCGCTTGAAAACTTAACGTAATCAAGGCTCATAAGGACTCCCTCCCTTTATTCGCGGTGACTCCCTCCCAGCCGTGACGCAGCCAAAAGGAAATTCATGTGCAGATTATGTCGACGTTGACTGGCCTGAGTACTGAGTTAATTCCTGATATGGAAAGGAATGTCGGCTCTCTTCTACCTTGCTTCGACGCCGAGTGTAGCAAAGGGCGAAAAAATCTGTCAATCGCAAGTCATCACAGCAGCAGAGAAGGGGCTGTCATTCCAGATCGCCAGTCTATAGCGTCCAGAAGAGCATTGCAACTTTGCAGAAGGCCCACCTTGGACGAAAGAAGGCCTAGTACGGGCACTAACGCTAGGCCCTTGGCACTAAATCCGCCGGAACGTGAGGTTTTCCTTTACAGGAGATGGAAGATGGAGCTCTATTCAGTTGAAGTTCGTCGAAGAAGGGGGTAGATGTTGTCGCTTAACGCGATTCGGTTTAAACTTCACTTTATGCCTATACGAGTCCTTGTGCCGGGAGAAGAACAGAGCGAGCAGCATGTTGGCGGGGTGCACAAGCGCCCACCGATCCCTGATGGCTCACTAAAAGCCGAATGCCCAAAATTCATGAGCCATGGCCCGTGCGGAGGCGTCCGAAAAGGGGGATTCTGTGAGGTCTACCCAGAAATGACTTGCCCGTGGATCACTCTGTACCACAAGCTCAATGAACTTGGACAGCTGGAATGGATGAAACAAGTCTAATAATTGCACTTAAGGGGTACGGGGTGAAGGGTACGGGAAAAGGAAATAAAAGAAGGCATACAGCATCAACCACGCTGGGGTATAACGAGGGCCATGCCATAAGCGGAATTTCAAGCCCTCTCCCTGATATCGAAACGTTCCCGAATCAATACAAGGGATATGAAATTACGATCGTTATTCCCGAATACACTGCGATTTGCCCGAAGACCAACCTGCCGGACTTTGGAACAATCACACTCCACTATATGCCTGACAAGCAGTGCCTTGAGCTCAAGGCACTCAAAATGTATATCCATGCTTACAGAAACCTAGGGATCTTTTACGAGAATGCAGTGAATCGTATTTTGCAGGATGTCGTCCACGCCTGCCGTCCGGTCTGGGCCCGCGTCACAGGCGACTTTACCGCGCGTGGCGGATTGTCGAGCAAGATTGAAGCACGTTACCGGTAGCCTGCCACCCCCAACAGATGGGCGGCGTCCGCTGCTACAATCCTCCATCCGGGATATCGTTTTTCCTATAATACTGACCACTGGTTTTGGCGACACCGCTTAGTTGCAAGACCCTGCGTAGCCACATTGCACATTCCGTCCGCCTGGTTGCTCTCGACAGGGCGGGATGTGGACAAGAAAACCACCCTACTCCTCGCGGCCTAATCCCACTCACATCTTGGCAAGCCTGGTCTGCGCTCAGAACGAAGCTGAGATCGCGCGCAATATTCTTCGCATGGTCATCATCCTGAACCTTTCGGCATGCGCCGTCCGACTTGAGTCACGAACTCGACAGAACCCATCTCACCGAGTCGGATTCGAAAAGGTTTCCCCTCTCAAGATCACCTCTGTCCCTCAAAACAGCCACAGACGTGATACCAGACCGAGATATTCACAGACCTGGGGAATCTTCTATCCACACGCCTCGCCTACGTGCCGACCTTCGCTGGGCAGCAAGAAAACAATCACCGCCCCTCAAAACGCGATCTCCTGAGTGACTAGGGTTATGACCTGATAGGCCCTGCCCGATAAGGGAGTACATGTCGCGGTTTGTTACAGGTCATTCAGGAAAACCCGTGAGCTCAAATCAGACATCTCCTCCTTCTCAGCTGCCCCGATCGATTAGATTTCGCCTTGGCCTGCTGGTCTGCGCCGCAATCCTGCCACCGGGGCCTTTACACTTGCGGTGCACGATACGGTGACCACGGTGCAAATTCACGGGCCGCTCTATGTTCAAATTGTCGACAGCAAGGATCTCGTCGTCGATACGTTCCTCCTCCGCTCTACATTGTCGAATCCTACCTCGCAACATTGGAACTGCTAGTGGTCCTTCCTTCCCAACGCCCGGTGCTCATCGAACAATTCCAGCAACCTCAACGAGAGTTCGTCTTGAAAGAAACCGAATGGCAAACACGTCTTCCGCCGAGACCCGCTTCGTGACAAACTGATCAATTCCTCAGGTCTGTGGGCACGACGATTCTATGAGCAATGGAATCGTGACTTTGTCCCGGCCACGGAACGGGAGGATATCGAAACCATGACCAGTCTGGTTTCTGGTCCCCTGACGAGTCACTTTGAACCAACCCATTCGCCCATCGCTCTTAAAAGACTGTCTCACCCACATTCGCGCCGGCATTCCCCTCACGACACCTTCGGCAGAAGCACAGGTCGAACACCAGGCGGTCCCTCT
The DNA here is from genome assembly GCA_040006855.1 of Nitrospira sp. GTDB lineage: Bacteria > Nitrospirota > Nitrospiria > Nitrospirales > Nitrospiraceae > Nitrospira_A. Next base: position 2,189 of record JBDTWG010000248.1, on the reverse strand, counting down.
CCGGGCGCACATCTTGTTGACAGAGGATAACCTCATTAATCGAGAAGTGACGCTCGGAATGGTCGATCTCCTTGGATGCACCGTCACGAGGGCCGACAATGGCTGCGAAGCTCTGGACGCCGCATCACAGACCGCCTTCGATCTCATCCTGATGGACTGCCAGATGCCGGAGATGGATGCCTTTACCGCCGCGACTGCCATTCGCCGTCAGGAGACCGACGCGAACGATGGGCGCCCTGTGCCCATCGTTGCCCTCACGGCCAATGCGATGGAAGGCGATCGCGCTCGCTGTCTTGCCGCCGGGATGGACGACTATCTCGCCAAGCCCTTACGCTGTCCAATTGAAGGCCGTGCTCACGCAGTGGCTGACGTCGGGGCAGACAGCCGCAGCCGATGCGGACCCGACGACCGCCCGCCAAGCCGCTCTTGCCACTTCGCCTGCGAGCGCCCCGGTCAAGCCCGTCGCGGAGGGCGTCGATAAGACCGCATGGACCGGGATTCAGACGCTGCAACCCCCTGGACACCCCGATATTCTCGCGCATGTGCTGGCCAGGTATCTGGAAGATTCTCGTCAGCTGGTCGAGCAAATCCGCTCGGCCGTGCACGGCCACGATCCGGTGACGCTTCACCAGGCGGCGCACCGACTGAAATCGAGCAGCGTGCAGCTCGGCGCCTTGGCCACCACGGCTTACTGCAAAGACTTGGAGACTCTGGGCCGCCTGGCCCAGCTGGAGCGGGCGGAGGGGCGGCTGGTACAACTCACTCAGGCTCATGCCGCCGCCTGTGCGGTTATGAGCAAGGAATTGCAGGCCCGCGAAGGACGCTGATCCACCCCGTCTTCCAAAACACCCCGAGGCTCGCGTTGGTTGCCCTCGCCTTTTCACAGCAGGCCTATCTAACTATTCCTACCCCACCACGTGGCTTGCGAAGAGATGCCATCCGCGCTAGTGTGGGCAACAAGTATGGCAACTTATGCAATCGGCGACATACAAGGCTGTTACACCTCCCTGCAACGGCTCACACACACAGTTCGATTCAATCCTCAACACGATCGTCTCTGGTTCACAGGGGACCTGGTCAATCGAGGTCCGGATTCGCTTCACGTCCTCCGATACATTAAAAATCTTGGTCCTGCCGCCATCACGGTCCTTGGCAACCATGATCTCTTTCTCCTTGCGGTCGCCGCAGGAGTGTCCACGCTTCGGCGGAGCGATACGCTCGCGCAAGTCTTGGACGCCTCGGATTGCGATGAACTCCTCGCATGGCTCAGACATCAGCCGCTGCTCCATCGTGAAGGTGAGTGGGTGTTGGTCCATGCGGGGCTATTGCCGCAATGGACCATTGAAGAGGCCCAACAACTGGCGAAGGAAGCCGAGACGGCGCTTCGCGGAGATCATTTCGCAGACACCTTGCGCGCGCTTCATCCTAACGATCATTTGCAATGGGCCCCCGAGCTGACTGGTCCCATCCGTTTCGCCAGCACTATGAAAGTGTTGACCCGTCTGAGAACCTGTTCGGTCTCCGGCGTGATGGAATCGTCCTTCTCCGGGCCACCGGAACTGACGCCTCAAGGGTTTCACCCATGGTTTAATATTTCATCAAGGAGGAGCGCGTCGGCCACCATGGTATGTGGGCATTGGGCGGCCATGGGTCTTCACATCACGCCCAATCTATTGGCATTGGATAGCGGCTGCGTCTACGGACGGCAACTCACCGCGATTCGCTTGGAGGACCGTCGTGTGTTTCAGGTCACCTGCGAGGACACTCGTGGAAGTCGGTGACCCGCTTGTCCAGGTTGACCAGCCCCGTTATAGCACCCGGATTTTTCCCATCTACCGCTTCATCCCCGGGCAGACCCCGCACCCGCGTCGACATCCACGGGGTCACTCCTTCCGCTTGCCGGAGCCACGCCCCCTCCCATTCAAGCACGACGAGTGGGCGGCTTCGGAGGATTACCTTCATGCAGTGGATCTCTACAACTTCGCCTATTGGTGGGAATCACACGAGGTCTTCGAGGGGATGTGGCACGCGTGCGGACGCACGACAGTGGCAGGCAACTTCTTCCAAGCCCTCATTCAGTTCGCCGGAGCCAATCTCAAACAGGCGCTTGGCAACGAGGCTGCCACCAAAAACCTTGCCCGCAACGGGCTCCTGCGCCTGCAACACACTCCCGACCACTACATGGGCAT
>JBDTWG010000247.1:0-5675 GCA_040006855.1 Nitrospira sp. | reverse complement strand
GAGAACCCTGTTCTCTTTGTGTCCAACTGTACTTTACGAGGACACATTTTCCTCGCCAGCCAGGGGGGTAGGCTTTTCCTGTGCCATAAAAATCGCCATCCACCACTGTCAACAGAGCCGCATTGTGGATCCAATCCTGGACGTCCCTGCTGCTCTCCACATACGACATGACATAATAGCTTCCACCGGAAAGCGGCAATTCCGGCAGGCGGAAATCGATCCAGCCTTCCCCGCGCAGGTCCAGCGGGGTGGAGTCGACTAAGTCTGTAGACATGAGGAAGTAAGCCGTTTCGTAGGGATCCCCGACTTTGACATGGAGCGAGAGTTCAACCCGGCAGTTGCGAACCATCTCGCCATTGGCACAACGGTAGTGCCACCTCAGAATTGTTTCCCGCCCACAAATGGCCGAGGGGGAGACGTTGCCGTTTCCGTCCAACATGCGAATGGCGGTCGCAATGACCTGGCCTTTACCCTGCCTGTCTGTCCGCTCATGCAAGGCGCTCCGTGATAGTTCTGCGGTCATGCCGGCATAGGCTTCCACTACTTTCTTGGCCTCACCTAACAAGGCCACGTGCCCTTTCGACAATAACAGCGCTCGTTGGCAGAGATGCTCGATGAGAGGGAGGTTATGGCTGACGACCAGCACTGTTCTGCCGCCTTGACTGGCTTGCCGCATTTTCCCCAAACACCTTTCTTGAAAACTCGCATCACCGACCGCCAGCACCTCGTCTACGATCAGAATTTCCGGTTCCACATGGGCCGCGACGGAAAACGCCAGGCGCACATACATGCCGCTGGAGTACCGTTTGACAGGCGTATCGATGAATTCTTCGACCCCGGAAAACTCTATAATTTCATCAAGCTTTCTGGTGATCTCCATCCGGCGCATGCCCAGTATCGCGGCATTCAAATAAATATTCTCCCGTCCCGTCAGTTCCGGGTGAAAGCCCGTTCCGACCTCAAGAAGGGAACAGAGACGACCATAGATGTCCGCGGCCCCTGATGTCGGCTGGGTGATCCGCGAAAGGATCTTTAATAATGTACTCTTCCCCGCGCCGTTGTGGCCGATGATACCGAAGACCTCACCTTGCGCGATATCGAAGGACACATCACGAAGTGCCCAGAAGTCTTTTGTTCCATCGTGATCGATGGATCCAGGCGTTTTCCGTGCCCCGAACATATGGGCTATCCGATCGCGAAGGGTATCGTGATGGACTGTAGCGCCGATGCGATACCGCTTCGAAAGGTGTTCGACATGAATGGCGATATTGCCCATGGCACTCCTCGCAGGTCACTTCCTAGCGCGCACGCGGAATATGTGCTCAGTTTGAGTTAGCATGTCTTTTAAGTCCTGCGCAACCGCATGTCGCACGTCGTGGGCAGGCACTGTCACACGTGAACCTGTCAACATCATCGGGGTACTCGCTGGTGCCATCCGCGCCCTTTCGGGTAGAGGACCGGATCGGCAGGGACATTGAGGCAGAGCTGGAGGGAGATTTGATTGCTTCTCGTCTGTTCGGATTCAACAGCTCTTTCGATCGAGGAGCCGTGGTAATGACTGCTTTTGATTTCATATCTCGTGCCTGGCACTCGGCGGTTGCCCCTGCCCTCCCTCACGAAAGGATTGACGAATGACGCGTGAGACATTATCGTCGGCCGCATGAACTGGGACGAGAGCATCTTTCGCGCTATCAATGGGATCGCTGGGCAGTCAGCCACGCTTGACTGGCTCATGGTCGAGTTCGCCAAACCGGGGAATCTGTTCTATCCAATCATCCTGGCAGCCGGCTATTGGTTGTGGCGTAACCGGCGTGAATGTCTGATCGGCTCGGTGATGTTGGCGGGTGTCATCGGCGCCACGGATGCCTTGGGAACCCAAATCAAAGGTTTCGTTCAACGTCCGCGCCCTTGTCTGACTCTGCCGGAGGTGCACAAGTTACTGGGCTGCGGCGGAGCATTTTCCTTCCCTTCCAATCACGCGGCCAATACGGCGGCGGCGGCGGCCTTCTTTCAAATCCTCTATCCACGATCGGGCTGGTTCAGTTGGCCCTTGGTGTCGGCAATCGGTCTGTCCCGTGTGTACATCGGTGCGCACTACCTCACGGATGTGATGGGTGGGTGGGTGGTGGGCGGCTTGATCGGCGCCGGCGTAGCCTGGTTCCTGCGCAACTGGTCTCGTTTCCGTCCGGTTCCTGCCCAGGATACGGCTCGGTCTGCCCCTCAGGCTCCTACCGAATCAATTTCTTAACTCTATCAATCGGCGAGGCAGGCGAGCAGGGACTTGCGGCAGAGTTCCTGATCGTAGTCGCGGCCGATCAACACCACGACATGATCGGGTTCGTCGAGTAACATCACCGGGGCGATGGTGCTGGTGCGTGGGGGAAAGAACTGAAACTCTTGGAGCTCCGGCTCCTGCGTAAAACGAAAAAAACCCTTCGCCCTTTCGAGGCCTTCTGGTAGGGCATGAGTCCAGTCGACGAAGCGGGTGCGATCGAGCGGCTTCGTGAGTCGCACCGTGGTGACCATGGGGTGACGGGCAGCGTGAGATTCGTGCCTTGCACCGGGTGCACCTGGTTTTCCGAATACCACGTTGGTCGGGACTGATCGCGTCGCGGGCGCAGAGAGCAAGGCCGGAATGTCCAGCCGGGCGTGATTCGTTTCCCAGAGCCGCCCGTAGGGATTGTAGCGCGTGATAGTGTCACGAAACTGCTCCCAATGTCCGGGAATGTAGAGGTCTCGCTTATTGAGAATCAGGTCGTCGGCATATCGAATGGCATTCCTTGTGACGAGTTCTGCCATGCCGGAATCCGGCAGCGGTACGGGATGCAGTAAGGCGAGAATCCGTTCGAGTTTCGCAATTCGTGAGACGTAGGCATCGGTCACCGCATCGACGACTTCCGCCGGATCGGCCATGCCGGAGCATTCCAACACAATCAAGGTGGACTGGTAGTCCTGCACGAGCTGGCTGATGCTCCATGCCAAATCGTCTTTCGTATCGCAACAAATGCAGCCACCGGCCAGGTTGAGGACCTGATCGGCGATCGTTCCGGCGCGCGGGCCATCGATGCTGACTTCCCCCGCCTCATTCATCAGCACTCCGACCTTGTGGCCTTGGCTGTTCCAGAATTCGAGGAGGCGCATGAGTAGGGTGGTCTTGCCCGCGCCGAGCGACCCGCAGAGGATGTAAAAGGGAACAGGGAGGGTCTGAGTCATGCACGCTATTGTATCTGCTGGGGTGGCGCGCGGGCTAGTGATGGCTGTGCAGAATTTCCTGGTGCGGGTGCTGACTGGCCAGACGATTGAGGTCGCAGTGGACGGCATCCGGGTGGCAGCATTCTGTTTCAAGCTGGATGGTGACATGCTTGATGCCGAACTCGGTCGTGATCCGGCTTCGGATCGCGTGAAGCAGATCGCTGGTGAGGGCCTGATCATCACCGTCAACCTGAACATGCGTCGTCATCATGATGAGGCGTGGCTCGACCGCCCAAATGTGCAAGTCGTGGACATTCTTCACCCCCGGAATGGACTCGATAGCGGCCGCGACCTGCGCGGGGCTGACACCGGGAGGGGTGGACTCCAGCAAGACCTCAAGTGATTCCTTAAAGAGCGGCCAGGCCCCTCTAGCAATCGCCACAACCACGAAAAGACTCATTAGCGGGTCAAGGATCCACCATCCGGTCAGCATGATGGCCCCTCCGCTCACGACGACTCCCAGCGACACCCAGGCGTCGCTCAGCATGTGCCAGAAGGCGCTACGGATATTGAGGTCATCTTTCGCGCCATGTTGAAGCAAGAGGGCGATCGAGAGGTTGGCGGCAAAACTGACGAGTGCGATCAGCATCACCCATCCGCCGGGGACCTGAACCGGCGTCATGAGCCGTTGGATACTCACGAGCGTGATGCCGACGGCGGTGAGGATCAGGATGAATGAATTGAGAAAGGCTGCCACGATGCCGGCCCGATGATAGCCGAAGGTTCGCGCGTCGGTGGCAGGCTTGGCTGTCAGGACGTGGGCATAGAGTGCCAAGAAAAGGGAGCCTTGGTCGACGAGGTTGTGTCCAGCGTCCCCGATTAGGCCGATGCTGTTGGTCAGGAAGCCGCCGACGAACTCCGCGACGATGATGACCGCATTGAAGGCGAGGGCGATCCTCAGTCGGGAGCGAAGTTCATGATAGGTGTGCGGGACCATTGCTTTGAGTGTCTCACGGGCTTCGGGGAAGGGCAAGCCGTTGGCAGACTCTTGCTGCGCTGATCACAGATTGGAGGCGAACTCCTGTGCCGCCGTCACGCCCTATCGCGGCGTACTCGTCGAGGGCTGAACGGCGCTTACTTCAGAGCGAGCTGCGAGAGCTTTGAGTTCCTCTCCGGTAATCGTTTCTTTTTCGAGCAACACCTGGGCGGCGTTCCGCAGGATGGCCTCCTGGGTTTTGATGAGATCGCGGGCACGTACATACTGTTCATCGATCAACAGGCGGACCTCGCAATCGATCTCCCGCGAAGTCTGTTCACTGTAGTCCCCTGGCGTCTGCGAAGGACCGGTCTGAAGAAACAGTGATTGCCGGTCCCGTTCCAGGCTCACCTGACCCAGCTTGTCGCTCATGCCGTAGACCTTGACCATGCTTTTGGCGATATCGGTGGCCTTTCGCAAATCGTCCTGCGCGCCGGTCGAGACTTCGCCGTAGATGACCTCCTCCGCCGCGCGCCCACCCAGGAGGATGGCGATCCGGTTTTTGAGTTCGGACATCGTCATGAGGAAGCGATCTTCGGTGGGAAGCTGCATGGTATAGCCGAGCGCGGCGATCCCTCGTGGAATGATTGAGATTTTGTGCACCGCATCACCGCCCGGGATCGACATGGCCACCAGCGCATGGCCGACCTCATGGTGGGCGACGCGCGCCCGCTCCATCTTGTTCAAGACACGGTTCTTCTTTTCGAGTCCGCCGATGACCCGCTCTACGGCTTCCTGCAACTCCGCCAGGCTCACGGTGTCCTTGTTGCGACGGACGGCGAGCAGCGCCGCCTCGTTGAGCAGGTTGGCCAGATCGGCACCCACAAAACCGGGTGTCATGGCTGCGATCGTGTCCAGGTCCGCTTGGTTGGCGAGCGTGATGGTACGGGCGTGGACCTTCAGAATGGCGAGTCGCCCGATCTTGTCCGGCCGGTCCACAAGCACCTGGCGATCGAAGCGACCGGCTCGCAGCAGGGCAGGGTCCAGGATTTCGGGGCGGTTCGTGGCGGCCACAAGAATGACGCCGACGCGTGAATCGAAGCCGTCCATTTCGACCAGCAACTGGTTCAATGTCTGTTCCCGCTCCTCATGGGCCATCGGGCCGACCCCGCGGGCCTTGCCGAGTGCGTCGAGCTCGTCGAGAAAAATGATGCAGGGCGCCTTGCCCTTGGCCTGCTCGAAGAGGTCGCGGACGCGGGCCGCGCCGACGCCGACGAACATCTCCACGAACTCCGAGCCGCTGATCGAGAAAAAGGGCACGCCCGCTTCGCCGGCCACGGCCTTCGCCAGCAGCGTCTTGCCCGTGCCAGGCGGGCCGACCAATAGAATGCCCTTCGGAATCTTGCCACCTAAACGGCGGAACTTTTCCGGTGTCTTGAGAAACTCGATGATCTCTTCCAGTTCCTGCTTGGCCTCATCGACCCCTGCCACGTCGGCGAACGTGACC
>JBDTWG010000246.1:0-5691 GCA_040006855.1 Nitrospira sp. | reverse complement strand
CCCAGACTGCCAGCATTTGGAATGCTGTCATACACAACCCTGGATCCCTGCACATCGAGCGAATCAACCGGCTCCGCGAGCACCACAATGGTCTCCGCAAAGGTCTTCTTCAAAAGATCTAACGTCCGCCGAAATATACTGATTCCGCCCACAGTGAGAAACCGTTTGTCGTGACCCATCCGCCGGCTCTTTCCACCGGCGATCAGGACACCTGACACCTTCTTAATAACCTGGCTTGGCATCATTCTTACCGGTCTGCTCGATTGGTGTAAAAAGAACGAGGGGGTGAGTTTCCCCACCCCCTCGCTACAAACGAACACTTGGCTCGGCCTATCGCCTAGAGCACTTTGCCCTTCTTCTTGTTGGCACGGCGGGTCAGCATCCAGCCTTCCAGAAGCACCACGCCAACCGCGATGACGGCCGGGTAAATGTACACTTCCTGAGGAATCGGCGGCTGGAGAATCGTGTAATAGAAAGCCGATACGGCCATCTTACGTCCTGCATCACCGTTATGCCCGTCCCAGGCAAAGAAAACCATTGGTATATACTTTCCGACGTCGAACCTGGTGTACTCGTCATAATCGTCCTTGTCACCCTTGAGCGGGCGAGAGATCATGACGGTCCACTGACCATTCTTCCACTCCGACTTCAACACCTTAACTTTTTCTTCGAAATCATCCCGCTCTTCAAAGTCCTGGTCCCACCCAGTCCCTTTAAAGGACCTTAGAGAACCGTCCGCTTCCCACTTGAGAATATCGGCATTGAACTTCGCATCTCCCCACAAATACCGGGGCTTGAAAGGGGCGGGAATTTCCTGCCACTTGATCGGGAATTGGAAACCAATCCCATCGTTATAGACCGCATAATTGTTCTGCGCGGACGCGATGGAGCCCTCTTCTCCGGTTTTCGGCGCTTGTTCCTTCACACCGAAATTTTCCACGTTCACTTGAGTGGGCGCCCACGGAAGTTTCCCCTCCGCGACGCTCTTCGTTCGATCATCCCACTGGATGAGATAGACAACATTCTTTTCGTTGTACAGTGACTTCACCCAAATATCGTCGATCCGATTCACAAAGTTCCGTGGCTTGTGCGTGATCTGGCCGCCCATGGCTATGTAGCGACGGCTCGCCTTCTTCCACATCTCATTCTCGGGGTCATCTGAAATTTCCCCTTCAATCGGAGCAGAGGGAACGACGAAATTGATTTTGGGCTTGTCTGATTGCGGATCTATCCCAAGCGGTTTCCCTTCGCCATCGCGCTCACACAAGGAGTTGACGAAGTTTGCAATGTCCCATCGCTCCTCGACCGTCGTATTATCCGCGAATGACGGCATTGGGGTACCGTTTACCCCAGTTGAGAAGGTTCTGAAAATATTCCGCACATTGTACGGATCCTGGCGACTACCACGAAAATTCCAGCACTTGTGCCAATTGGCGGGCTGGATGGAGAACCCCCAATCGTCTTTCAAGTTGAAGGCATTTCCGTCTCCACGCCCTTCGACACCATGGCACTCAATGCACTTCTTATCGACAATCAGCGCGGCGCCCTTTTTCAGGCTCTCCTCATTGGCCTCGGCAGGTTTGAGGGTACCCATTTCAAGAATGGTCTGTGACTCCTGCTTGTCGGTAAATTTTCGATCCTTGACCAATTGTGTGGTCACAAACGACAAGACCTGAGCGCGCTGCTCCTCAGATAAAATACCTTCCCAAGGTGGCATGGCGGAACCAGGAAGTCCATGTGTCACCGTATCAAAAAGGTCATTTTTGCCTGAATCGACTGATCTTTCATTGTAGTTAAACAGCGGCAATTCGCCACTGGCCGTGTGGCGAATTTTGAATGTTCCCTGGTTGAAATTTCTGGGGCGTGGCCACAAGCGATCGGCACCAGGGCCATCACCAGCGCCATCGACTCCGTGACACCACACACATTTGGTAAAGTAGACCCGCTTTCCCGCTTCGATCATGTCTGCTGGAGGTGCCGGTGCCAGCTCACCCGCCTTGAAGCCTGCTGGAAGATCTGCAGCAAGGACCGTTCCCCCACCGATCGCGGAGAAGAGAAGGGCGCCTAGTGCCGCACCGATAACCAGCGTCGGCTTTACGTTTGTCCGAAATTTGCTCATTGTTAACCTCACCACCTGTTCTCCCAGGTTGTTTGTAAGATTCTCGATTAATCCCATGTCCGAGGATAGTATCCCGTGTGCCAGTATTCGAACAGAATCACTTTCCAGATTTCATCTGTTGTCAGATGCTGCTCCCACGGCGGCATAACCGAAGCCCAAGGAAAACCTTCAGTCGGCAACCCGATTCCACCCTTGGCTACGCGCCAAAAAATGAACGTTTCCTGCAACTGAGCGATTGTGCCTGGATCAGTGAAGTTTGCAGGAATAGGATTAAAGGCGAAGGCATGAAGACCACGGCCGTTCAAATTGTCACCATGACAGAAGTGACAGTTCTGGAAAAATATTTCTCCTCCTTCACGGACATACTTCAGATATCCCTCAGCCTTGTCGTCCCACGGATTGGCATTGGGTGCCATCAAACGACCCATCGACTGCTCCACGATCAGCTTATTGCTATAGGCCTGATCGTATTTGCCTTCTGGATTCACACGGTAGGGATTCTGTGAGGTTTGCAAGGTATACGTCTTGCCATGCACTTTCGTGCTGGCAGGTGGTGCTGGATGGACGGTCCGAAGCTCAATCGGCTCATCGACGTTCGGCTTCATCGTCAAAAATGAGAAGCCCCCGATGAGGAGCGGCAAGAGTATCAGATACATTGTGCGAAGCGCCTTGTGGAATCCCGTGTGGGCATCCAGCACATTTAATATCGGCTGTTTGAACTTCTTCCAATCTTCTTCATTTGCCGATACCCACATAAACACCGCGACAAACGACACAGTTCCATACATCGCCCGCACGCTAAATGGAATGGGCGGGTAGATACGGAATTTGAGGTAGGTTTGAATAAATACCCAAAACAAAATGCCCTGCCAAAAACGTGGGAAGGCAATTCCCATTGAGTTGAGCAGGTAGCTCAGACCTGCAAAACCAGCCACAAAAATAGCCAGTTCACTCAATACCTGCATGGGCATGTAGCCCTCAACGAGCCTGACCGTGTTCGAGGGAACGACTCCGAAGATCATGCCGATCAACATGAGTAGTCCCACGAGTCCGACCAGTGCCGCGACTGACATTAAAGCTTTCATTTCGTCATCTCCCTTTATTCCGCAGTGGCAATGAGTAACCCAATTTTCTCAGTTAGGAGGCCTTGGGTGGCTCTTTTCCTTCCTGCACCTGCGAGAGGTAATCTACGATCTTCTTCAGTGCTCCAGCGCTGAGCTTTTGGCCAAACACCTTGGGCATAGTATTGTCCGGAAAACCCTTTACGACGTATGCGCTAGGCTCAACAATGGATTCCATGATGTAGTCAGAAACGCTCTTGGCTTTGCCCTTATATTCTTTGTCCTTAATTCGAAGTGGTGCGTTCGTTCCCTCAACCAACTTCGGACCAATTGTCCCTGTGGCACCGGCTATACCAGGAATGGTGTGGCAAGCAACGCATTGACCTTTGGCAAAAATTTGATCGACAGGCTCTGTGCCATCGGCCATCAAAGCGCTAGCTCCTGGCTTTGCATCACCTTCTGTCGGCGGCTTGGGGCGATCCGATTCCGGGATGAACTTTTCATACGTTTTGACAATCTCATCGAAACTTGGAGCGTCACGCCCCTCGCGCACGTACAGCCAGGTGTCCACAGCCGCTAGCTCAGGGAGAGACAAGGATATCGGTGGTTTATGAATGGCTGGCATCGGACTGACCTTATCGTTAGTGCCCTTCACGCCATATCCCGCGACAACGAAGCAGCTTGGGCACGAATGGGATTCTGCGATGTATTCTTGAGCATTTTCAGCCGTGCCTGAACCAGGGAACGCTTCCTTCTGGTCGGAGTCACGGGCAGCAGGATTGCCCTTATGATAACGAGGATCCTCCAGTTGAGTCGCTGCACGCTCTGGAAGCCCATCCAAATTTGGTGCACGCTCACCAAGCATGCCCTTGTGAAAAGCATGGCAGAGCGGACACTGCCCCTTACCAATGGCGCCCTGGACTTTATTTTGTCCAACTCCGCCGAAGATGATTTTCTCACCTTCGTCGGCCAGCTCCGTTTGAGATATGTTACTGAAATCTTTTTTCTCTTCAACGGGCGGAAAACCACCCTCCACCTGCGGCAGCCAATTTCCATAACCAGACAGCGCCGCCGCGATAAAAAACATGAAACCGCCGATCTTCAACAAGGCGCTGATATTTGTAAAATAGAGCGCCATCATGAATGCCATGGAAGTGATCAGCACAAGAGACACCGGCAAAAGTCTCGACTCGGCAAAGAAGTTCATCTTGTAGTTGGCGACCGCCATAAAGAGGAGAAAGGCGCCCAAAATGCCGATGAACGTCTTGAAGACCGCTCGTTTGTTCGCAACAGGATCAGAAATTGAGAATTTAAAATAGAACAAGAGGGCAACCAGAAGCCCCAATGCAGGCCATCCCATTGCCATGCCCGCTTTCATGAGTTCAATCACAGCTCAAACCTCCTGAAGGAGGGGAAGGCCCTGCCTGCGCGAGCAGCACAGGTACCCTCCCTCATTGATTCATTTCTTGCGCTTTGACTAGTGCCCAACCGCCGGCGCAGCCGCCCGACCAGGCACGGCTGCCTTCGCCTCGACCGGCGCCTTCTTAGCCGCGAGGGCTCCCAACCAAAACACAAACATAATGGTAGTCCAGAAGAACAACACATTGAATGAAATCATATTTGCGGCAAATCCGACCGTGTGCGTATAGGCCCATGGCGAATTGTCACGCATGATTTCGTTCACATGCCAGAAGAGCCGGACGGAGGACCGAATGTATCCCATCAGTCCCATCATCCACGTGAAAGCCGTTGCCAACATGATGAGCGCGTACTGCGACCGAGCAGAAATTTTACCCCACTCAATGGGACCCATCTGCTTTGCGCCCTTCATCATGACGCTATTGAGGGCGAACATGAAGAACAGGCAGGACAACGTGGTTGCGACCTGCGGAACCGACAATCCCACGCGTACGTTGGCAGGAATGTAGTAGCCGTAAATAGCGAGGAGAATAATGTTGAGGTAGGCAAAGAAGAAGAAACAGCCCATGAAGATATTGCCGAACTTTGACCACGAGACCGTCGAAACTTTATTGCCTCGCATATACCATACGAAGCTCAATACGGTTGTCGTAATAATCACGTTGATACCGCCATTTTTGGCTGACATAACACCGTAATTTCCGAGAACTGGGTGCTGCTGACCACCCATGGCTTTCAATTCGGCCGGGGTCATTACGATTGTGTGCGGAGTGATAAAAACCAGAAATCCGCAGGTGAGCAAGAATACAAGATACTTGATATATCGTTGATACTTTTCCGCCCCACGCATCCGGCCAAGCGCTTGCCAAAGATAGTAGTTGGTGCTGAGGAACAGAATGCCGATCATAGTCGCCTGAATGATAAACAACCATGCCAACAAACCACCCATGAGGGTGATTCCCATCTGTTGCCGATAGGCATACACCTCGCGCATGAGCCAATAACCAGCGAACGGAAGAGGAATCAGGAACGACACACCGAGGGCCATCGCGATATAGCCCATCCAGTCATAGTGTGCACGCTCCTCGTCGG
>JBDTWG010000245.1:0-5714 GCA_040006855.1 Nitrospira sp. | reverse complement strand
GCCGATTGAAAGTCTTCCAGCACTAGCACCTTGGCTTCGGCAGCATGCACCGGCGTTCCAACCCCCATTAGGCCACACCATCCCATCAATGCCACAACCCATGCGACCCCAAACACCATCCTCATAGCCATCTCCACGCTCCCTGATGAACCCGCCTATCCCTCATGCGACGGAGTGGGCAAGAAACCCGCCTCCTTCTCCGCACTCACATCCTCATGCATGACCGGTTGCCGCCCACGCTGACAGACCCAAAATAAAACGAACACAGCCCCCCAAAACACAACCATGTTGATGGTGACCATTTTCGCGGCAAACCCCAGCGATGGTGTGAAGGCCCAGGGGGAGGTATCTGGCATCAGTTCGTTGACATGCCACGCCAGCCGCCCTGAAGAGCGAATGTACCCCATCAACCCCATCACCCAGGTAAATGCCGCAGCCAATCCAAACAATCCGATCATCCCACGGACCGAAATCCGCCCCCATTGCACCGGGCCGTGAATCGTCGCGCCATGCAGCATGCGCCGATTCAACAGCAATCCCAGCGTAACCACCAACAATGTCGTCACCGCCTGCGGTCCAGACAGACCCACGCGGAGACTGGCTGGAAGGTAAAATCCATAGACTGACAATCCGATAATATGCGCCACTCCAAGGCCAAACAACGCTCCCAGGATGATGTTCCCGGTCTTCGCCCAGGAAATCGTCATGCTGCGATTCGCCCGGCGATAGTAGATATAGCTCAAGGCCGTGATGCAGATCATCACATTGACTGCCCCATTCTTTGACGACATGACGCCATAGTTTCCAATCACGGGGTGCTGAGCTCCGCCCATGGCTTTCACCTCAGTGCCGGTCATGAGAATCGTGTGGGGGGTCAGCCAAATAAACAGACAGCCCGTGAGCGCCAGCAGGAGATATTGGTAGTAGGATTGATACCGCTCACCCCCGCGAATCCGCCCCATACTTTGCCACAGATAATAGTTGACGCCGAGAAAGAGGGCGCCGATCAAGAGCGCTTGCACCACAAACAGCCAGGTCAAGAGCCCGCCCATCATCGTGACACCCATGCTCTGGCTGTACGCATACACAGAACGCATCAACCAATAGCCGGCGAACGGCATCGGCAACAGCGCGCACACGGTGACAAATAAAAAGACGTAGCCTACCCAATCGTAGTAGGCACGCTCCTCCTGGCTCTTGCCGGTGAAGAACCGGTAGCAGGCATAGGCGAGGACTACCGCACCGCCCGACATGATATCCGCCAAAAACCGATGCAGGTTCAACGGATTCCAGAGGGCGGAATGGAGCAGATGCCAGGGGTTGCCCAAATACCGGCCCTCGCCATCAACCCCCGCCGGCGCCATCATGAAGGCCGACCAGGCATTGGCAAGCAGCAGCAATGATGTGCCGAACACCACGGCAAGCAGGCCGATCGAGAGGTGGAGCCACTTGGTCCCCCGTGCCCCCATACGATCCCAACTATAATAATAGGCGATCGTGAGAAAGGTTGTGCCGACAAACACGAGTGCATAGAGAGGCATCATGACCTTGAAGGTCCCTCCCATGTACTGCATGAAATTAGGATAGAGGGTAATGAACATCGTCAACATCACACTGCCGACAGCTGCGGTGACGGAAATGGCCAGCAGCGCGACCTTCAGGAGATCTTGAGCCAGGCCGTCATAGCGCAACGCGAGCGCAGGATTTCGCGCCACCAGCCCGAGCAATTCCAACAGGACACAAAAAATCGGCAAGGCCAACACAAAGCCACCAAAATACGTGTGCTGTTGGATGATGAACCACATGAGCAACCGACTGTCGACCGAGCCATATTGAGGATAGTGGCTCTCATTGCCCACCGGCGCCGAGGGGCCGCTGGGAACGCCGGGCGTGTGAAAATACACATCCTCGGACGAGTCCGACGCCCTGAGCGGTTCCGGACTCAGCAGAGCCACCCCTGCGACCAGTAGCCCCGCGCACAGCAACAGCACGATGCATGATCGAAACGAAAGGCGTAAGGTCATGACGACACTCTCTGACTGTTCTTCTCAAAGACAGCCGCAGATCCATTCAATGCCGAACCAGAAATGACCTGGGGAGACTTGCCGAGTATGCCCATCACGAACGGACAACGCAGCAAGGCGCTGGGCACGGCTCCCTGCTGGCGATTCTCAATCTCTCGTCGATGGCCCAAATAGTAACAGTACAGCGCCATCAGTCCACCCACTATTCCGGCAACCCCAGCGAACAGTCCCACCGAATCCATTGGCTGCTTCAAGACATAGAGGCAGCCTCCGAGCAGCACCAGATAGTACGTGGCGGCGAAGGCGAGGCCTGGCCACCACCAAAACTTCATCAATTCTCCCCACCGAGTCGCAGCCACCCTGGAGAACCAGGCCTCTCCACCGGTTTGCCCGGCGAAAAATGCCAGGAGAGCCACGGTTCCCGCCGCCACTGTCACGATGGTCCCTTGCGCCAACACCGCCAGCTCTCCGCGCACGAAGATACTCATCATCACCGACAAGCTGGCGCAAGCGAGTGCTCCTCCGGCAATCCAGCCCAACAAGGCGGGACTGACCCGCTGAAGTAAAGTGCGCAGTCCGGCACCATCCGGAAAGGTGACCAGTGGACGCCCACTGAATTCAAGCCAGCGAATGTACCCGATCTCAAAGGCATCGCGCGCGACTGCGGTACTGGGAATGATGATCGCCATCATCGCCGGTCCATCAGGATGCTTGGTATAGTCGTATCCCACTAGCCACAACAAGGCCAACACCAACAGCGAGAGTTGAATACCGTATACAAAACCAATCCAGGCCAGGACCCATCCGATGCGTCGGGCACCATCCGCGCCCACCAGCCTGGCAAACGGCAGTCCGCGTCCAACACGATAGGCACAGAGAGCCGTTACCATCGATATCAGGCCGCTCAGTAGCAGCAAGGTCATCGGCTCCGCCAATGAGAATCCCTGTTTGGCCGTGCGGTACACAGCGAAGGCCACCAATCCAGGAACAAACATGACCAGACGCTTTCGCTTGCGAACCGAGTCTTCCGTCACGGCTAACGTCAAACTCGGAAGAACTCGTAATGCCAGCCGATGCAACATGCTTCATCCGTTGGGAATAAAGAATTTGGGACGAGGAGGAGACGATGATTACGCCGCGTTCCCCACACCAGTCTTAGGACTCACGCTTCATCTCGCTGCGCGGCCATGCCGAAGTATCGGGCCTTGACCTCTTCCATCAAGGCCACGGTCACGCACCCTGCGCCACGATCCACGGCCGTCCGTTCGAGTTCGATACGCGCCATAGCACGGACTGCCGCCGGGACATTGGCGAGGCGTTGCTCGGCGTCAGGATCCCACGACACCACATCGCCGGTTTGAGCTTGATCGATCAAATCGTAGGTAATCACGCGCTGTTGCCTTGTCCGAGCAAAACTTTCCACCAGATCACGCAACACAGGAACGGCATAGGGCGGAACACGATCCAACCGATGTCTGGCATCATCGCTCCACATCAGCCGGTCGACAATGCCATCAACTTTGCCCACCGGTACGTCAATGCCGACCAACCACCGGCATGGTCGACATTCTGATCGGACGAACCACGTGTGCGCGCCGTCACTGGCGATCCGCTCCTCAACTCCCTCGGTATGCATCCATCTGCCGCACCCACATACAAGCATGTCTACTTTTCGCCTCTCCGCCTTTAACCGATCTTCCCGGGATAGAGGATATACAGCATGGCGTAGGTAAAGCTTCCGGTCAGAAACAAAATACAGTAGACAATCATCGTAAAGCGGCCGAGAGCGCGATGCCGCTGGCCACCATCGGGCCAAATACGTTGAATACCCATTTCGACTGCAAAGACAATCGCCACCAGGATGAGAAGCGAGAGATAGACCTCCAGCTTTCGCATAGAAAACCCGGCGGACATCACACGCGTCCCAAAGAGCAGCGCCACCACGGCGGTGAGGCCCACAAAAATCAGACTGACCTTTTTCCACGACGTCTGCAGCAGGTTTTCACTCAGCAACCGCGCGCCGCTGATGAACTGTTGCGAGCGAAATCCCAGCACAATCATGTAGACGGCCATCACCAGCCCGATAATCACGAGGATAATGTGGATGGTGAGCACGGGGATAAAGACATAATCGTACAAGGCTTGGGAGCCGCCGAATCCTTCTTTCCCTTCGAAGGCCAGCACGCCCAACTGCCGAAACAGGTAATAGGCGGTAAAAAATCCCACCATGGCCACCATACCGCCCAGCATCAGCCAGTGATGGCCATGCCCCCGATGGCGTTTCGCCTGGAACCATCCGATGATAAACAGTCCCGTAAACAAGGCCGCCATCAGCTGGCTAAGGTCGGCCCCCAGCGTAGCATGGGTTCCGAAGAAGCCCGGCTGTCGAAGCAGATCAAACATAGTACATCCTAACCGGCACTCGGCCTGATACCTTGAACCACGGCCGTCCGTTCGATTTCCTCGACAGAATTATACCCACCATCATGCATCCACTGCATGGCTTCTGCTGTCCGATAGCAGGCACCCCGTTCCGTATTGACGAGAATATGGACGGCAAACGCCGCCGTCCAAGCGGGGCTGGTGCCGGACGCATCCAAAAATCGATCTTTGATGACCAACCGGCCCCCGGGGTTGAGATGGCCATGAATCTTCTTCACCAACGCGGCATTCGTCGCCAGGTCTTGGTAATGCAGAATGTCCGACATCAACACCACATCGTAGGGACCGCCCAGCGAGTCACGATTAAAGTCACCAGACTTGAGCGCAATTCTCGCCTCTAATCCGGCGTCCTTCACCGTCCTCTCCGTCAACGGCAGGGTGGTCGGCAAGTCAAAAACCGTCGCCGAGAGTTGTGGATAGACCTGACAGAATGCGATGGCATTCGTCCCTGCGCCACCGCCGAGATCAAGCATCGTCCGCGCGTGGTCGAGCGCCAATCGCTTTGCCAAATCAGGCCCACTCTGTTGCCCGATTCGGTGCAACACGGACAACACGTTGGCACCGAGAGCCGGGTCCGTTTCAAACACATGCTGTGTGACAGGGGAATGGCCGGTTGTAACCGCCTGTTCCAGCTTTCCCCAATTGCCCCACTCAGCATCGTGCAAGAGAAGCAGATGCCCCACGTATTGTGGCGAATGTTTAACCAGATGGGTCGTGGCGACCGGCGTATTGAGATAGACATCGCCGGTTTTCGTGAGGAGCCTGATGGCCACCAGCGCGTTCAGCAGGAGTTCCAGCGCTCGCACATCGGCGCGGACTTTTCCGGCGGCTTCAATGGCGGTACGACCCCGCCCGTCAAGCGCCGAAAATACATCTAACTTCACGGCAGTCAAAAGAATTTTCGTCTCCCAGTAGTACCCTAACTGGAAGACTTCGGCGAGGGACAATTCTCTAGACACTCGTCACCCACTCAAATAATGTGGCATTGAAGTTGGGCATCTTACCCAGTTCAGAAAGAGAAACGCAAGGCGAGTAGCCTGCAGGAACACCTCTCGACAAGCCTGTTGCTGATGCGCTCTCTCGGTAGGTGAGCGGGTAGTAGAGCAGTTGATTGAACTCCTAAAACTGCCCCGTGCATGACACGGCGCAGCAGGAGATTCGACGACACAACAAAAAGGGCAGTGGTCCAGTTCGAACCACTGCCCTTCCGTCAGCAGGCCATTCCGCCGCATAGAAACGGATCTACTT
>JBDTWG010000244.1:0-5725 GCA_040006855.1 Nitrospira sp. | reverse complement strand
AGCCAGCAGATCGATATCATGCCGGTTCGTGGGGCTAGGCTGGCTCACATAACGGTGAGTTCGGAAGACTCTAAGTTCGCGGCGGAAGCCGCTAACACGCTTGTGTCAGTCTATATGGAGCGTACCCAAGAGTTAGGTGCCATATCAAAGGAGAAGGCTGCGCGGTGGTTCACCGAGCATCTCGAAGAGTTACGTAAGAAGGTTGAAGCTTCCCAGCAGGCCCTGTATCTGTTCCGCTCTCAACATGGCCTGCTGGAGGGACCTAATCGCCAAACAGTCGCCGCTCAGAAAATCACGGAGCTGAATTCGGAGCTGATGAAGGCGGAGATGAAGAAAGCCGAGGCCCAAACTCGATATCAACAGATTAAGGCAGTCCTGCGCAGTCCATCCTCGAACGAAACGATAAGCGGGTCGAATCCGGACTCTTCGACAGAGGTGTTGAACTCCTCGCTGATTCAGTCTTTGCGGGCCCAGGAGATCAAAGTGTCTGGGCAAGTCGCTGAGTTGTCAGAAAAATACGGGCCGCTCCATCCCAAGCTCACCCGCGCCAAATCTGAGCTGCAAGATCTCAGAGAGAAGCTTCAACAGGAAGTTCAAAAGATTTACGACTCCATGAAGCATGAGTATGATGTGGCGGTAGGCCGCGAACGAGCCATCAAGGAAGCAGTTGCTCGTAACAAGAAAGACAAGAGTCAAGTGGAACAGTATGAAATTGAGCAGGGTATCTTGGAGCGTGAGGCGGAAAGCAGCCAGCATTTGTACGATATTTTTCTCAAGATCGCCAAAGAAGCGGATCTTTCATCTGGAATGAGACCCAGTAACGTATATCTTGCCGACCCTGCAGTCCCTAGCGTATTTCCGGTGAAACCGAAAAAGAAACTCAATGCAATGTTGGGCTTGCTGGTGGGGCTTATGACAGGGATGGGTGCCGCGCTTGTTTTAGAGACTCGCGATCGAAGCCTGAAGAATCCGGACGATGTGGAACGGTATTTGCCTAATATCTCGTTGTTTGGTGTAGTGCCGCGCTTGCAGAAAAGCGATACCCCCGAGGGTCAGTGCCAGCTGTTGACCACCTCAACAAGCCCAGCTGCGGAGAGTTATCGGACGATTCGAACGCGCTTGCTTCTCTCCACATCCTCTGAGCTACCATCCAGTGTGCTCATCACAAGCCCTGGGGAAAACGAAGGTAAGACCACATTAGCGGTGAATCTTGCGACGGCCATGGCGCAATTAGAAGATACTCACGTGGTGCTCATCGATGCCGATCTACGGAAGCCGAACACCCACACAATCTTTCAGATAGAGAACGGCAATGGGGTTGCGAAAGGACTTGTGGATTTCCTGCTAGGTGACGCGAATCTCGGGGAGATTATTCATCGAACGAATGTGGCCAACTTGTCTGTGATTCCCAGGGGGCATTGTCCTTTGAATCCATCGGAATTGCTGCACTCCAAGCCTATGAGCAGACTGATAAAGTCTTTCCTAGAGCAAGGCTATCACGTGATTCTCGATGCGCCGCCGGTTCTGCCCGTGACCGACCCTGTCGTTTTGGCCCCACAGGTCGATGGTGTTCTCCTGGTCATCGGTGCCGGTGAGACTACTCGCGAGGCATGCCGCCTTGCGATCCAGCGACTCAGGGCCTCCGGCGGGAAATTTCTTGGACTGGTTCTTCAGAAGGCCCGTAGTGCCGACCTTCCATATTATTCGACATATTATGGGAATGGATCGCGTTCCAAACGTCTGCACGAGGGGGATACATGGATTGCATCGAACAAGTAAATTTCCTCTGTTGTTCGGGTCTGCCAACACGCCTGACTCGGGCACGACACGCTGCCCATTGGTCCAATTCACATGGGCTTGCTGGACAATTATGAGTGCGCGTTTCTCTGTAGAAATTTAATAGACACTGAATTTGGTGAAGATAATGTCCACGATTGAGAATGCTTACAATGACAGGCTGTTTTCGGGCCGCTGGTCCTTCATTCACCGGAGCAGATTCTACTGGCTAACGAAGACGATGCGTGAGTTGAATCTGCAGCAGGTGAAGATCATCGAACTAGGCTGTCACGATGGAAAAACACTTGAATTCCTGGACACCGAGCCTAAGCAGTACGTAGGCCTTGATGCAAACTGGGAAGGCGGGCTTGATCTTGGGCGATTGAAGTGGAAGGATCGCCCACACGTCACGTTCCAACAGTGTGTCAAACCGGATGATATTACGATTCCTGAAACACCGCACGATGTCGGTATTTGCATGGAAACGCTGGAGCATATTCCTCCCGATCTTGTAGGCCCTTACCTGAAGACTTTAAGCGCTGCAATCGACGGGTATCTGTTTATTACTGTCCCCATTGAGCGCGGAGCGGTGTTTCTGATCAAACACGGCTTAAAGAAGATTTTGCGAATGCAGGACGTACCCTTTGACACGATTGAGACGGCAGAGTTTTTGAACTCCGTCATGGGACGACTTGATCGGGTGAAGCGATATCAGCACAAGGGATTCGATGACAGATTACTTGTAAAGCAGGTGAACGAATACTTCGATGTCCTCAATGTGTCTGGCATTTTCCCAGGCCTTCCTCTGCTCAGCCTGAATCTGACCATAGGAATTGTGGCGAAGACAAAAAGTCTCCGATGAGGCCCTTAGTTCCAACCATTCAGTTTGGACTGAATTGGTGGCACAAATGGCGGGACAGTTCGGTCAACAAACGTATCTTTGCCGCCATGCTGACAGTAGGCGGGTTGACCCTTGTGGTGAAGGTGGCTGCCGCCGCTAAGGAACTGGTCGTGGCATATCAGTTCGGCACGAGTGATGCTTTGGACGCCTTTCTCATGGCATCTCTCCTCCCTCAATTCGTCGTCGAGCTCATAGGAGGGGCGCTCAATGCAGCCCTCATTCCTACCTATGTACAGGTACGGGAGCAGGAAGGGCGCGAGGCTGCCCAGCGACTGCTCTCCAGCATCATGATGTCGAGTATTGTCTTGGTGATGGCGGCATCAGTCCTGTTGATGCTCTTGGCCGCCTATGTTCTTCCGTTGTTGGCATCTGGTTTTAGTCCCGACAAGTTGGCACTAACACGCCGGCTGTACCTGCTGCTGCTTCCTATGTTGCTCTTTTGTGGATTGGCGACAGTATGGAACGCGGTCTTAAACGCCGGCGAGCGGGTTGCCCTAGGCGCCGTCATGCCCATGGTGACATCACTTCTCACAGTCCTCCTTCTCCTTGGGGTAGGCGAACGATATGGGATTCGTGTGCTCGCAGTTGCGACCGTTGTGGGTATGGCGGTAGAAGCCCTATTGTTGGGATGGGGGCTCTCACGGCAAGGGGTTTCGATCGTGCCACGCTGGTGCGGCGTAAGCCCAGCCGTGAGGCAAGTGTTTCGTCAGTACGCACCGGCGGTCGCGGCTTCGTTCTTGATGGGAAGCACCGGGCTGATTGCTCAGTCCATGGCGGCCATGCTCGGACCTGGAAGCGTGTCCGCCTTAGCCTACGGGAGCAAGGCAACGTTCCTCTTCTGCGGTATCGGTGCAGTCGCCGTCAGCACATCGGTGTTGCCTCATTTCTCTCGGATGGTGGCAGTCGGCGATGTGACCGGAGTGCGTCATACGCTGAAGACCTATGCACGGCTCATCCTCGTGGTGACAATCCCCTTGACTGGCCTCCTTATTTATTTCTCCGAGCCTCTCATTAAACTGTTTCTACAGCGAGGCGCTTTCACGGAGGGGGATACCCACATCGTGGCTCAGGTCCAAGCCGTGTATCTCTTGCAGGTCCCATTGTTCGTATTGAGCATCTTGCTCGTCAGATTGATCTCTTCATTGAAGGCCAATCATCTGCTGTTGTGGGGAACTGTGGTCAACGTGATCCTCATCATCATCTTCAGCCACATGTTCATGAGGTGGTTTCAAGTGGTGGGGATCGCTTTGGCCATCAGCCTGATGTATCTGATCTCGACCGGGTACTTGATCTATGCTGCCATGCGCTTAACCAGGGACCAGGCAGGCACATTGTGTGACACGAGAACAGGGGAGACTCCAGTTCTGAACGGCATCGCTCAAGCCGAGCCTGTAGTAAAGCAGTATTCTGCGTCTGAGTAATTTATTGATGAAGGCTGCCTCCTATGGCGGAACATTTACATTCAAGCAGAAACACGAAACCTATGCGCATTACGTTGGTGATCGCTTCACTGCAGGCAGGAGGGGCCGAGCGAGTGCTGTCCGTCCTCGCCAATCACTGGGCTGAGCACGGCCGACAAGTGACGCTGATTACCCTGGACTCAATCGATGCGGATTTCTACCCAGTTCATCCCGAGGTCACGCGAATAGGGTTGGGGCTGATGGGAATCTCTTCCCATATCATCGCCGCTGTAAAGAACAATGTGATACGGCTAAAGCGATTGCGTCGGGAGATCAGGACGTCTCAGCCGGACGTCGTCCTGAGTTTCATCGATAAAACTAATACCGTAACATTGGCAGCGAGCTTGGGGCTGGGAATACCCGTCATCGCATCTGAGCACATCGACCCTCGTCAGCATCCGATTGGTGCCATATGGGCTGGGCTGCGAGCCCTGCTGTACCCACGGGCCGCCGCCGTCGTGGTACTCACCGATGGCGTGCGTGGCTGGGCTGAACGAATTGTTAGGCCCAGTGCAGTTCACGTCATCCCGAACCATGCGCCCGCCTCGGTTGTAGAATCCGCATGCGGACCAGAAGTTAAGCGCTCAGGAGGCACCATTGCGGCAATGGGACGTTTGTCTCCGCAGAAGGGGTTTGACCTCCTGCTCAGAGCATTTAGTCTCTGTGCGAAACTCTATCCAGAGTGGTCGCTGATCATTCTTGGCGAGGGTGAGGAACGGGGCCGCTTGGAGAGATTGACCCACGAATTGGGTATAAAGGACCGGGTCGTATTGCCAGGGTGTGTATCGGACCCGGCCAAGGTCCTCAGAGAGGTGGATCTCTTCGTCTTGGCTTCTCGGTATGAGGGTTTCCCGATGGCACTCGTGGAGGCGATGGCGTGCAAGCTCCCGGTGATTAGCACCGATTGCCCTAGTGGACCCAAAGAAATTATCCGGAATGGTGTGGATGGTATGTTGGTTCCTCCCAATGATATCGATGCCTTGGCTGCGGCGATGAATCGCTTGATGGCCGATCGGGAGGAACGTGACCGCCTCGGGGCGCGCGCAGGAGAGATCGTCGAACGATTCAGCATCGAGAGAATTATGCCCATGTGGGATGAATTGTTCACCCAGGCCGCCTATGGCCGAACACACAGACAGATCAGGCAAAACCTGAATCGAACGTCGGCGGTGTAAGCTCCTCTGGAATCGAGGCTTAAGATAGGCTGATAAACCTGATGACCTGCGACGGTACCCATGGATGCAATGAGTTGCGGTGTGAGAATAGCATCTGACCGAGCCCTGAAAGTTCTCTTCCTTATTCGGAGTCTGAGCTACGGCGGGGCGGAGCGGCAACTGGTCCTCCTCGCACGGGGCCTCTCCGAACGTGGACATGATGTCGCGGTTGCCCTCTTTTATTCGGGCGGTCCGCTGGAGAAGGATCTATGTGAGGCCGGGATCCGGATTCGACCCCTGAACAAAGGAGGGCGATGGGAAGTCTTTGGGTTTCTGTTCCGGTTGACGCAAATCCTCCGGGAGGAACGTCCAGATGTGCTGCATAGCTATTTGTGGGGGGCAAACCTGATGACCGCCTTCCTGAAGCCCCTGTT
>JBDTWG010000243.1:0-5768 GCA_040006855.1 Nitrospira sp. | reverse complement strand
AGCCCGACGCGGACCTCTTTCGGCTGGCGCTGGACATCGCCCAGGTGCCGGCCCGACTAAGCGTCTATATCGACAACACCCCGATGTTCGTCCAGATCGCCGAGGGGTTGGGGATGCGCAGCATTCTCCACACGGATTACAAACCAACGAGGTTCCGAAACAGCATGCCCTATCATCATGTAAACTCACAAATCACAATGATAAGTAAATCATGCTGCTTCGCCTGATTAACGGCATTATGGTAGCAAAACGGTAGCATGGTTACGAGGACTTGACAGTTCTCCGCATCAGGCTTCATGTTTGTTCTTACCAGGATATTAAGTGTGCAAGCCATGATATTTGGATAAAGGGTCAGATGTAGGGAAAGGCCGGTCAAAGCCGATCGGACGGGATAGCTCCGCCACATATCAGCCACACTATAGTATGCTTCGTCCCTTCCTTCCGCTGGTGATTGCGATCAAACACTGGGATAGGGGGGCGATGAGAAAGAAGGGAAAAAGCAGTCGACAGAAAAAGGACTGTGTCGTTCGTGCACATCTCGTGCCGGCGAGGGAGCTGTATAAGTATTCTGTAGATAATGACCCTCACAGCGAGAAGGACATTGCCGACTATGTGCATGGGCAAGCGCCTGATGAAACGGTCCAGCATATTGAGAAAATAAAAGAGGAAGTTGTTCTCGGCGGCAAGTATGAAATCTGGGAGGTAATTATTTATAAAGACCGATGAGGGCCTATAGCCAATTGCACTACATTTTACTCGCAGCGACATTTCCCCAGTCTCGACTACACACTCTCCTTTCATATTTGTCTGATGATGCGGCTGCGGACCAGGTCCGACAGTGGGTAGGGGCCGAGGCCCATTGATGAGGCGTTTCGCCGTCAGGAGCAGGCTAAGCGTTGTCATGACACTGCTGGAGAGACAGAGGATTACCAAACAGTGGGGATGCATCCTCGTGAATGCTTACTTTCGCTAATCGGAGTTCTCAGGCGTCGCGTGGCAACACCGCCAGAGGTCGAAGGTCCTCAAAAGCCCAAGTTTGTTGGTTGTGTGATTAACTGATGAACCAGGTGTGCGGCGGGCAGAGCAATAAGGAGCTTCGTCAACTAAAGAACGTCGCAAGGAACAGTCTTCAGTCACCCGCTCTCGTGAAGTATCCCTATGTCTTGTTATGATCGCCGTTATTCCATTTTTGCTATCCGGCGCTGTTCGTCTCCCGCAGCTTTTTAAAACTCTCGCGGAAACCCTTAACAATGAGGAACAGTCATGCAAATGGTAATGATGATTTTTCGCACCTCACTACAGAGTGAGGTGTTACCTCTGGTGGAGCAGGAAGAGCTCCCCTTCACACGATTCGATGGCGTGCAAGGCCAAGGTGCCACAGGAGGCGTCTCCGGCTCAGTACCCTGGGGTGGTTCGAATACCGTTCTGCTCTTGGTCGTACCGGATGAACGATTGAGTAGGTTTCACGAGCGAGTCCATCAATTCCAGGATGGATTAAAGGCCCAGGCCAAGTCCGTCGGTGTTCCATTTCATATCTTTGTCCTGCCATGTATCCAGTGGTTTTAGCCTCTACTCGCTGGGACTTTCTGGAGACCTGCGAGACGACGATCACCTCCATCACCCACATGTTGGCGAGCACGCCTTCATCGACGGGGAAGGGATCACGAGGGTTTTACAGTGGATATAAACAATCGGAACTAGGAAACCTTGGCAAGTACAGGACACAATGCAGGTCTCGCTGCTAGGAGACTGGGAGGAGTGTGTTGGGTTGGTCAACGCAATAAGTCTGCTGGATCAATGGCCAATACCGAGTGTGGGCCAGATTAGGGAAAGTCCTCAATCTGATCGCCTTGAGTCCTCCAGATATGGAAGCACTCTGCGGCCACTGTGAGCCGACGTACAGGTGTGCCCGTCAGGGTACTGGCCACGGCGCCCATCACGGCGCCGATCACTACCACCATATTGCCGTCCTACAGATCCTGCGGGGCAATTTCCCCTACATAGCGAATGACAAACATCCCGTTCAATCGGCCCGTGTTAAAGGGCCGATAGACTGGTGCCGTCCGGATTGGAAGTTCCCTCAGTAACATGTACACCCGGTCTTGTTCTGCGATCGATCCGACGATTTGTCCGCCGAGTTCAACGATGCGGTCTTTCTAATGATCCGGATTGGCCGACAGGTTCTCGAAGGGCACGGATCTGTCTACCGTCGTGAGGACCTCTGATGGAAATATAGAGGCAGTAGCACAGGCTGAGAGTTGGAGGGCGATGACAAGGCAGCACGCCAGGGCCCGGCGATGGCAGGGTAAAGGGCGGAACCGCAGTGGCAAGTTGCTCTTGCTCTTGGAGCGCACCAGTATCGAGTTCCTTAATGATGCCCGGGACGGATCAATGAGGTTGTCAATTCTTCGTATATTTTGAGCGACGCCTCCCGTTGCGCAATACATCTCAGTGACCGTCCGTTATCCCCTTTTCGATGAAACGGCGTACGGAAGCGATATTGCCATCCGGCAGCACCACCGCATCCTCTTGAAACTCCGGGCAGACCAGGCCAAGTTGAAGCACATCTGCAGGTCGGTCAGGTCGTGCGTCATGAATGAATCCTCCTTGCGACGTTGTTCAAAGAGTTCACGGTAGCGGGGCACGGAAAGATCTGCGTGTGCCAGTTCGCCTCGAAGAACGTGCTGAGCAACCTCTCGGTCGGCGGCGGTGAGGCGACGGGCTGGCATGGTGATCAGCTCCCGGGCCCCGTCCGTGGCGCCGCGCTCCGCATAGTCCTCGAGATGCCAGAGGATGACCGAAGAGAGATTGATCGTGAGATGAACCCGCGCCCGCGGGTGACGTTCCATCACCGCGGCCACCGCGTAGTAGTCCCGAAGCGCATGCAGACGCACCCACGGGAAGCGTAGGCACCGTGTGCCTGCTTCGCCTGAAGGTCTGTGTACAGCGGCTGGTGCTGTGGCTGAATCATCTTCCACGATGTCACGACGCGCGTTCTGATGTGGGAGTAATGGTGATGAGAGGCGAACGGTCGCTCTCTAATTGGACCGTTGTGTGCTGAATATCGAACCGCTCACGGAGCGTCTCCTGGAGGTCTTTCCCAATATGCTGCCCATCGGCCAAATCGTCCACGAGGACATGCGCACTCAGTGCATCTTTGCCAGAGGTCAGCGTCCAGACATGCAGGTCGTGCACCTCCCGAACTCCATGGGAGTTTCGCATCGCAGTCTCGATCTCTTGCACGTCCAGATGGGAAGGAACGCCCTCCATTAAAATTTGGACGGCTTGGCGCATCAGGCTCCACGTTCTGGGCAGGATAAAAAGGCCGATCGCCGCACTGGTGATAGGATCGGCAAGTAACCATCCCGTTATTTGAATGATGAGAGCGGCCAGGATGACTCCGAGAGAGGCGACGGCATCCCCGAGCACTTCGAGATAGGCGCCCCGCAGGTTTAAACTCTCTCCAGCTCCGGTGTGCAGGATCCACATGCTGACAAGATTCACGCCCAGACCGACCACAGCAATCACGAGCATCGGGCCAGCCACCACGTCAGGAGGAGACCAGACGCGTTGATAGGCCTCATACAGAATAAAGGATGCTTGAGTTCTAACTCCAAGTGCAACACTACCGGCCCTGATGGGCTAAGGTGGTGCCATGTCCAAGAATTGCTATACGCACATGAGTGCCGAAGCACGTGAGACCCTGAGCGTAGGCCTGGCCCAAGGCCTTCCGTTGCGAGTGATGGCCAGGGTGTTGGGACGCGCCCCCAGCACCGTGAGCCGCGAACACGCGCGCAACGCGCGGGACTACCCCTATCGAGCCTGCACGGCGCAACGCCTGGCGGCAGCTCGGGCGCGTCAGCCTCGGCGACCACGTAAGCTCTTGGACCCGTGGCTCTGGGAGTATGTCCGGACCCACCTGGGCCGAGGCTGCTCGCCCGAGCAGATTGCGGGGCGCCTTCGACGCGCGTATCCTGCCGACATGCGGAAGCATCTCTCGACCGAAACCATCTACGCGGCGCTGTACGTGCTGCCACGGGGAGCGCTGCGTCAGGAACTGCTGGCGGCCCTCCGTCAGGCGCGCAAAGCGCGCCGCCCTCGGCCCTGCGGCACCGATCGGCGGGGCCAGCTCCCGAATATGACGCCGATTGCCGCGCGCCCCGCAGAAGTGGCCAGCCGCACCGTCCCGGGCCACTGGGAAGGGGACCTCATCAAGGGGGCCCGCAATGGCTCGGCCGTCGGCACCCTGGTGGAACGGACGACCCGCCTGGTCCTGCTGGCCCGCATGGAGGGAGCGGATGCCGCGAGTGCGTACCAGGGCTTCACGAAAAAACTCCGGCATGTGCCGGCCCCGCTGCGCAAAACGCTGACCTATGATCGAGGGAAAGAGATGGCCGAGCACGAGCGCCTGGCCCAGCGCCTCGCCATCCAGGTGTTCTTTGCCGATCCGCACAGCCCCTGGCAACGCGGGACCAATGAGAACACCAATGGCCTGCTGCGCCAGTACTTGCCCAAGGGGACGGACTTGTCGCGCTATACGCAGCGCGAGCTGAACGCCATCGCGCATCGGCTAAATACGCGCCCGCGCAAATGTCTCAACTTCGCCACGCCCCTGGAGGTGTTCACGCAGCTGCGTCATTATTCACCCGTTGCACTTGGAACTTGAAACCGCCCTTCCTTTTCCACTCTTCCCGCCGTCTTCCTGTCATGGGTATCCGAACAGCAAGTTGTCGCGAAATGTGGCGCACATAACTATCGAAGGCAGATACCACGTCCTTAACAGCAGACTGATAATGTTCAGTAGCGTTCATTCTCTCGCGTATTGCCTTTATTTCCTTCTTTAGTTCAGACAATCCGTTATGCGTGCCGCACGTTGCGCAATAGCCGTATCGGCCCAGTATGTCATTGGAGACACCACAGGCTGTACAACTGTAATTATTCTGTTGGCTTTGTTCAGCATAATAAAATTTTGGCTTCGCGCCTTCTTTGCCAGCTGCGTCGGCTACCTCATCCATATCGATCACATACTGACCGTCACGGTCTGACGCTGTCGCCTGGGCAAGAACTTCAAAATAGGCGCGCAGGTATTTGAACTGCCCCGGCGTGAGAAAGTTATGAGTTTCCGCCCGAATTCCGCAATACGGACAGGTCATCTTCCATCGGGCAGGGGCACTCTTCGATCGCCAATATCCGGTGCATTTCGGACATTGGTGACCATAGAGACCGTGACTATCACATGATATGAACACTGGATAACAGTTTGGTGTGGGTGGAGGATCAAATGGATCTCCCATACCTCCAATCTGAATTGTTCCGACAGGAATACCTTCCGGTAGCGCGTAGATTGCAAAGAAAGCTGCGGGCGTGGGTCGCGAATGCTGAACTCCAAACTGGATTCCAGTATTCCCATTCCCGTCCTTCTTCACATTTATGGTTATCTGCCCCCCGCAGTGGGCTATTTCTCTAAACTCTTCTTCGTATTGCGCCATCGGATATAAATGAGCCACTAAAAGTTAGTGTGGATGGTGGGCGGCGGTATTTTAATTATCAGATTTAAGGACAGCGGGAATATACCCATGTTAGGCCGATTTTTCGAGGCTTTTCGGCGCGGTCGGCTTTGCAGGTTTTGTGGACAAACGACTTTGATGTACTAGGGCCTCTTCCCCACCAAACATTTAGAATCATTTGTGCCTGCGTCCAGCTCTGCTGATAACCCCGCACAGCGGTGGGGGGTGATTGCCCAGTTCGTCAATGACTTGAGCAATCCC
>JBDTWG010000242.1:0-5825 GCA_040006855.1 Nitrospira sp. | reverse complement strand
GACACCAGAGGAAATCTGAATGCGTGTATCGTGCCTAATGGGAAACGCTCACTGGTGGTCTATTGGGACAGTTTGGTTTCAGAGTTGACGGTGATGGAAATGGAGAATGTACATACTTAAGATACTCGCCAATATCGTGCTTCCTTTCTTATTTGTGAGTCCTAACCTGAAATGCGCATCATAGTGCTCGATCAAATCGGTAAGTGTGGGGAAACGCCGCACCATTGTAAAATCCCTCCTTCATTTGGGTAAACTATGCTCGCAAGGGCGGTGGTAATGCTTGTCGGGCGAACGGTTGGCCTGGAACGCATCAATCCCCATTTTCTTCGGGCCTATGTATAGACCAGCCCGGCGCGATCGACGAGTCAGGCTCTCTCCCAGCTTTGGCCTTTTAAGCATTCTCGAGCGCATGAAGGCGCGCGGCGGAAGCCGGGATATTCGCTCCGCCGTCGGCCGTGATACCACAGCGGTACTTCTGTTCGCATCCAGCGGTACACAGGGTTCGGCTTAGGCAATGCAATATTTAGCCGTCCCGAAAGGCACGTGCGATAGCCGTCAGGAGGACTGGGAAGAATTCGGAAATGTTCGCGATTACATAGGTAAGAAGTCTACCGTTTCCTGGGCGCTCATCGTTCAATCTCCGATTGCGGCGGCAGCAATTGCCCCACAAGTTGCTCTCAGTAAGAGTAACGTTTGTCTCACGACTTTTGTCCCTGCGACTTTGGTAAAACCTTGTCCTGCGAAGCACATTCTTTGTGGCTCAGCGCCTGACGCACTGCGGCAAGGGGGGCAGTCATCAAAAGCTGGCCGATATGGGGCAGCATACGTACGGCTTGTCGGCGAACGATCTGGTTCACTCGAATAGTGGAGACCCCGACAGTATCAGCAATCTTCTTAAGGGGTGCCCCTGAAAGAAAAGCGCGGAAGATCACTATATTTCTGCTAGTCTCTTCTGCTTGCCTGGAATTAGTCCGCCGCACGTGTGTCTCACGCGTATGAATTGTCATGGGGATTAAAGCCGACCTCTTCTTGTCTCCCCGATAGATCACCAAGGTTCATTTCAGGCAAAAGGTTGAGATAACCGCCTGAACTTTCGTCCTTGCCGCCGCCTGAGCCTGCCTGACGCCGTTAGTCTTGCTGGTTGGCCTAGGCGGACGGACCCGAAGGACCAACTGCGTTTTAACTCCTTCGGAGAGTCACAGATAGCCCACATCCGATTCCGGAACGTAGTGGGACGGTATGCCGTCTCTCAAATTGAGTGTTTTTCACCACCCTTTGGTCTTATAGGCGATCGCACGAACAGAAACAACAAGGAGAATTCCTAGGTTCCGAGGTCGAATCGAGTGAGGATGGCGGCGCGGTCATCGGGGCAGGGAGGTACATCGAAGATAGTCGTGTGCTGGCTAGAACCCTTCCAGAAAACCTCTGCCTTTGGCTCGCACATGACGCCGCAAGGCTATGCGCTAGTGGTGACCCAAGATGAATGTAGAAACTATTCGGATATAGTCTGTCGGATCCAATCGAAAGACTGGAGAGGGGACACAATCCACGCGAGAGTGCACCATTACACGAATTCAAGCAAGTGGTCGGTATGGAACGATTACAGTCGCCCGCATCCCCATGCCGGGCTGGGATTCAAGTTCGAGTTTTCCACCCAATAATTCCAGACGTTGATGGACGCTCGCGAGGCCGAAGCTGTGGGGGGTGGCTACCTTCAGTGATGTGGCATCCCATCCCTTCCCGTGATCTTGGACGGTGACCCGAATAACCCCCTCGCCGATCATTAAGGTCAAGAAGGCTTCACCTGTTCCTGCGTGTTTCAAGACATTGAACAGCAACTCTCGCGCACATTTCAGGATGGTCATTGCCGTTGATTCGGGGGCGAGAATCGTATGCTCGGGCACGCGTACTACCACGGTAAGCCCATGCTTGCGCATGGAGTCACTGATCCATCGAAGGGCGACGTCGAGCCGACCATCATATAACTGCGGCGGCAATAAGTCCGACATTAAGGAGCGAGTGTACGTGAGGCACTGCTCGAGGACCGTATCGATTTCTTTCACAGTCGCAAGGGCAGGGCGGTGACGCTCTTGGTGGAGTTTCATGCGTGCGACGACCAGCATCTGGGCCAGATCATCGTGCAGGCTCTGGGCCAGCTTTTCTCGTTCGTGCTCCTTCACCGCCCCCAGCTGGGCAGTTAAACGGCGGACTTCTTCCTGCGCCGTTGTTTGATACTGACCGGTCCCCAAAATTCGCTTTTCTAAATCGGCCGTGCTCACCTCCCGCAGGAGTCGCCGATATTCATCCTCCCGTGCATGCAACCGTAATAAGGCTTGCACTGAGGCGAGGAACTCTTGAGGGGTAACAGGCTCGACGAGGTACGAATCCGCATACTCTAGACCCACTGTCCGATCATCACAGGACGTGTAATGGGCGGATATCTGCAGCACCAGGATCGCGGCGGTCTGCGGATCGTTCTTCATCTGCTGACACACGTCTAAGCCCGATATGTCAGGTAATTTCACATCTAAGACTAGCAGCGCGGGCTGTTCGCGCCGTGCTAGGGTCAGGGCCTCGGAGCCCGTGCTCGCCTCAATGACCCGATAACCGGCCGGCTCGAGAATTTTGCTACGTGCATATCGCACGGCGTCGTTGTCGTCGACATTGAGGACTGTGTAGGAAGGTGAAGTCGACATGCGCGGCCTTTCTGTTCGTACAGCGCCTCAACTCGTGACACCGAAGTCTACCGTGACTGTCCATTCGAAACAACGTGTAATCTGTCGGGGTCGGGGACATTTCCGATCCGGCGGCCAGCGGGAGAACCGAAGCGGGGCCGAGCTGCTGAAACGATTCTTTCCATCGTCGGATCCGTTCGGGACCACCATTTAGTATCGGATTCTGTTACCCCATATTTCTTGGGTCTTCTAGATCACCTCCCACACCATAAGCCTGGGCATCGTGGACATGTCAGGGAGCGCCTACCGTGATCTCCCTAGGCGCCGTGGCCGTGTTCCCGACCCCTTTTCCCCCACAGTGTTGGTAAAGCTGGTCGGGAAGCTGCGTAAAAAAATGAGCGTCCAGGCTCGGAGCTGGTCGCGCCGGCAGATGGCTATTCAGGAGGATGCATGGGAGGACGGTGATCCAAAATCAATGTGTATTTGGCATGCGGAAGAATGGAGTGACGGCTGTTCCAGAGAAGACGCGTTGTTGAAATATTCCGGTTTTAGGGGAATGGATCTCACTCGTAATGGCATGACGCGAGGACCGCGATTAGGGCACAGTAGCTGATTATTCTAAACATCCCATGAACCGTTGTCTGGTGCATCTATTCTCCTGCACCTCAATCGGGGGAAGGAAACTTCCCGCGCACTAGTTTGGCTCTGCAAGCCACATACCGCCTAGGATGGCTACGGGTGGATTGGTATACCCCCTTATATCTCTAGCAAAGTTGATGAATTCACAGGAGCGGCCAATGCCGATGCCCGATAAAGTTTTCATTCTGTCCTGCACGAAACAGTCTGCCCTCTTGATGTACTCGCCACGACGGGTCCTTCACAGGCAATTTCAAACAACCTCGGACATTCGGCAATCCGATCGAGAGTGGTTGGGGCAGCTGTTTGACACTCGACCACAATGCCTGGCCTCCCTTTTACCCCTAACGGCCACTGATAGAGAGATACCGTTAGGACGTTCCGGGACACTGAGTCAGCCCTGGGCTTCCTGAAGTAGTGGAGTCGTGTCTGCTGAGGCAAGATCTAGTTCCGTCGAGACTCGCACATCGGCTTTGAGGGTGGTCCGCATATGCTCTAACGCGTGATGATTGGTTTGGGGATCCAATGACCCAACGCAATCCGACGGTGTGCACACTGTGAAATTCCTCATATACGCATCTGCGGCGGTATAGAGGACGCAATTGTTTCCGGTCACCCCCGTGACAATGAGCTGACGTCCTTCCAAAGAGTGTAGGAGCACTTCGAGCGGGGTGGCATAAAATCCCGAGTGTTTCGGCTTTAATACGAAATAATCCTCAGGCCCGGGTTGTAAGATCTCGGCCAGAGGACGCCCCCGACAGGGTTCCTCATGACAATGCTCCACTAATGTCCGAAAATCATGTCGCCACGTTCCGAAATTGTCGTTAACATAAATGGTGGGGATCCCCGCGGCGTATGCCCGGCGCTTGAGGGCTTGGATGCGCTCCGCCATGGCCAAGATGGCAGGAAAACATGCGTTCCGCGTTCGGAAACGTGAATGGGTTGATCATGTCCACGATAAGAAGACAGGATGTGGCCATAGGCGTGTTCTCCGATCCATTATTTAATTCGTGCGACAATCGAACCTGCTTTGTCTTGAAGTAGTGAATGCCCCCGCTGACGTCGTACGTTTGGGCACCTGGGTTTCTTTACGCTTCATCACGCTAGACTCGGGCCTCTACCATCGATATCGCTCTATTTCGGCCTTTTTCTGCGGCGACGCCATTGATCGGGAAAGCATTCCTCTGGCCGGCACGCACATGCATGCTGGTAAGGGGTAATGAAACAATGTCGTCTCATCGGAGCATCCCTGTGGAGGCATCAATGGATTAGCCAGACCCTACAAGACCGCGCGACGGGCTGCAGTCGATTCTTCAAGTATGATGCGCCGTATTACCGAGGTAGAGTGTTTGTGCGTTGATCTCCACTGTCGCCGAGAATGTCCTCAGCCCAGCTCAACGCCGCGGAGACAGTGGGAAATCCGATGGTACTCGTCAACAGAATGATGGCATGACGTATTTCTCCTCGTGTGGCGCCGTTCTCTAGGGCCTGGCGGACATGACTATGCGCGCCACCTTCCGAGTGTATGGCGATGGACGCCGCGAGTTGCACCAAATGGGCTGACTTCGCATCCAACGGTCCCTGTTCCTTCAACGCCTTTCCTAACGCCTCCACTGCGGCCATAAACTGTGCTTGTTGATGTTGCTCGTGCTGATAGTGAGATGGTACGTCGGCCATAGGGTGCCCTCCCTTAGTTGCGAAACCCTTTAATAAAATTAGAAGGCCACTGCCTAGAATACATACGCCGACCAACGCCCCCAACCAGCGTAGGCTGCCGGCGAGACGTTTCCCGGAGATGCTGGGCAAGCCCTAGCCTCTAACAGGTTCATTCGTAGGGCTGTACCACTGATCTTGAAAGTACGGCCCCACCGGCAGCACTTGGTCCATTCCTTGAAGAACATCCGACAATTCGATGAGGCCGAACCCCTTTCCCGGGCACTCAATCAGCCGAAGCGATTTTGGCTCAGAGTCAGCACGAGCAGCCGGGGCTCGTTGATCGTTGGCGACAGCAGTGGATTGATAACAACATGATCGGACCGCCAGGAATTCCTCCAGCGCCAATGGTACAAGCAAAAAAAGTCTTCGCGCGGAAGATGCCGAGACGCTCGGCATGGTATTTCTCCTTGATGTGAGGGGCCTTCGGGGGTCGCCAGGGCCCGCGCGCTGGCGCGGGCTCTGGCGACTTACTAATCAACTTTGTCGTGGTTGTCTTGACCTCAGGCACCCTTTTAAAGCCAATGTCGTTCACTTATCTGTGCGTACCCCTGCCTGTCCCCTTCCTCCGCTGTCGCGCTTACTGGCCTCCTGACTCGAATCGGACCCCAGCTGGTGCGAACCCTGATCCCTGTCCTTATTCGGTTCCGCTTGCTTGGGATCTCTCACAGCCCCCGTCGCTGAGCCGCTATGTTCATTGCGACCCGTGGTCGGACCCGTGTTTCCGCCTCGCGGTGTGGTCATCGAGAGATATCGTCAAGAGTTGTGGATAAGGTGATCAAGCGGCGACCCTTCGAGTGT
>JBDTWG010000241.1:0-5832 GCA_040006855.1 Nitrospira sp. | reverse complement strand
TGATTGTAGGTGGTGAGTCGGCTGGGATTCGAACCCAGGACCCTCGCCTTAAAAGGGCGATGCTCTACCAGCTGAGCTACCGACTCTCCTGAACACCTGTGCGGCACAACGTCACACTCTGAGTTTCGACGGAGGGGGATCATACCACTGACGCTTATTCATTCGCTACGATGAGTACGCCAAAAGAACAGCGCCGACACCTTATCGTGCACGGTGCGGACGCGCTCGGCGGCCGGCCTTGAGGGGATTGTTCAGTATGATAGTTTCGTCACGGCGCGACCCGGTGGAAATCATATCGATTCGGCACTCGGCCAATTCTTCAATCCTCGTAAGGTAGCGCTTGGCCTCAGCCGGCAGATTCTTATAACTCGTCACCCCGGTGGTGGGAGCATTCCAGCCGCGCACTCGCTCATACACCGGCTCGCACTTCGTCAACGCGAGCAGATCGGACGGCATCTCGCGAAACAATTTGCCGTTCACCCGATACCCGGTGCAAACCTTGAGCTCCTTGCAGCCGTCCAACACATCCAACTTCGTCACGGCGAGCGATGTCAGCCCATTCACGCGCGTGGCATGACGGACCACCACACTGTCGAACCAGCCGCAGCGGCGCGCCCGGCCCGTGGTCGCTCCGAACTCTTTGCCGCGTTCTTGCAGCCATCCACCGACCTCATCGGTCAATTCTGTCGGAAACGGCCCGCTGCCGACACGCGTGGTATAGGCCTTGGTAATGCCCATCACGGCGTCAATTTTCGTGGGCCCCACGCCGGTTCCGGTGCAGGCGCCTCCCGCTGACGAGCTCGATGACGTCACATAGGGGTAAGTCCCAAAATCCACGTCCAAATGCGTGCCCTGGGCGCCCTCGAACAACACCGTCTTTCCGGCATCGACCGCTTTATTGACGACGAGGGTCGTATCGACAATGTAGCCTTTCAAGCGGTCGGCATACCCCATATACTGCTGATACACCTTTTCCAGCTCAAAACACTCTACCTTGTGAAGCTGTTCAAGCAACCAGTTGATGTCTACCAGGTTTTCTTCCAGCTTCTGCTTAAAGAGCGGAGGGTTCAGCAAATCGCCCATGCGGATGCCAATCCGCGCCATTTTGTCACCGTAGGAAGGTCCGATCCCTCGCCCCGTCGTCCCAATGCGACGGACCCCCTTGGACTGCTCGGACGCCTTGTCGATGGCCTTGTGGTAAGGCAAGATCAGATGTGCACGATCGCTGACGGCGAAATTCTTGCCGATCTTCACGCCCTGCCCTTGCAGGTGATCCATTTCCTCGATCAGGGCTCCCGGATCGACGACGACGCCGTTACCGATGAGGCAGCGTGTCCCGCGATACAGAATGCCGGATGGAATAAGATGGAAAATGAATGTGTCTCGCGCGTTGATGACCGTATGGCCGGCATTCGATCCGCCCTGATACCG
This sequence comes from Nitrospira sp., assembly GCA_040006855.1. Taxonomy (GTDB): domain Bacteria; phylum Nitrospirota; class Nitrospiria; order Nitrospirales; family Nitrospiraceae; genus Nitrospira_A. The sequence goes on along the minus strand of JBDTWG010000241.1, from coordinate 4,401 downwards.
CACGACCATATCGGCATCCTTCGCGAGGATATCGACAATCTTCCCTTTTCCTTCGTCGCCCCATTGGCTACCGATGATGACGAGATTGGCCATTGTTCCCTGCCGACGCTCCTTCTCTCCCTGCCGAACTCGAAAAAAAAGCCCTGACCTCGTACTGTCAGAGCCGGACGGGCATCATGGTAGGATCCGCCTCACAGTTTGTCAAGCAAGGTTTTCAGGGCGCCTTCTCCCTCTACCCCAAACGATTCGACGACCGCCTGTCCTTACGCATGACCGACTCCTCTTCGCACCTTCCTAATAGGCGGAAGCCCATGGTGTCCTTCCCTGCGCGCATCGAGCGAGCACATTCTGATCGTGCGCGCTCTGCGAGCAAGAAGGACATACGGGGTTCCGCCTTCTCACACCTTTTCTTGACTGATAAAAACCGGCCATGCTAGATTGCAGAGTTACATCTGCAACAGTTTTCCTTTTTCCCGTGCCTGTGCACATGTAAATGCAAGCTTGCGTGGGGCTGTGGCGCAGTTGGGAGCGCGCGTGAATGGCATTCACGAGGTCGCCGGTTCAATCCCGGCCAGCTCCACCAAACAACGCTTGTTCGATGAACACTCCGAATGTGTGCGGGGATGCCCGCTGACAAGAGACTTGGCCGGTCGTCGGTGCGAATACAGGCACTGACAGGTCGTTGCGGACGCCTCACCGAACGCTTCACTCCTTACACCCAACAGTGATGGTCTATGCTTCAGCTTGAATCCGTACATAAACAATTTGCCACAAAGGTCCTGCTCGATGGAGCAACGGCACATCTCCGTCCCGGTGCCCGCGTGGGACTGGTCGGGCCGAACGGAGTGGGCAAAACGACGCTCTTCCGAATGATTCTGGGCGAGGAATCTCCGGACGAAGGCTCCATCCGTAAGCGCCCACGATTGCGCATCGGGTATCTCCCGCAGGAATTGGAAACGATCGTCGGGAAGACGGTGCTGGATGCTGCGCACCGCGACCTGTACCCGGAACATGAGGCCGAACGTATTCTCTCTGGGTTAGGTTTTTCTGAAGCCGATTTCGCGAGACCGATCGAGAACCTCTCCGGTGGATACCGCATGCGGGTTGCTCTGGCGCACTTGCTCCTGTCGAATCCCGATGTCCTCATGCTGGATGAACCGACAAACCACTTGGACAAGCCGACGCAACGCTGGTTCGAGCGGTTTCTCCTCGATTCCAATCTGACGCTCCTGGTCATCAGTCACGACACAAAATTCTTGGACGGCATCGCGACACATATTTGGGAACTACGCGATCGAACCATTCAGGAATTCCGCGGCAACTATACGAAATTCCAAGAATTGCGCGCCGCCCGAGATGCTCAAATCGAGTCCGCCGCTAACCGGCAGACCAAAGAAGTGGCCCGCGTCCAGAATTTCATCGATCGATTCCGCTACCAGGCAAACAAAGCCAAGCAGGTGCAGTCGCGCATCAAGCAGCTGGACAAGGTGAAACTGATCGAACGGCAACGCGATAACAAACGCGTGCGCTTTAAGTTTCCCCTTCCTGCGGCGAGCGGCCGACATGTTCTGGAACTCAAGGGTGTCGCAAAGAGCTACGGCGAAAAAATCATCTACCGCTCGTTGGATTTCACGGCAGAACGCGGCCAACGGGTGGCGTTGGTCGGTGAAAACGGAGCCGGCAAGAGCACGCTGCTCAAAATCCTCGCCGGCGTACTGCCTTTTGAAAAAGGGTCACGCCACGTGGGGCACGGAGCCACGCTCCACTACTTTGCCCAGCATCAGGCGGAATCACTGAATCCGGAAGATACCATTTTGGAATCGTTAGCCGAGGTGTCGGCGCGGGCTGAAATGAATTTTCTGCGCGGCATTGCCGGAGCATTTTTATTCTCCGGCGACGACCAGAAGAAACCGATCAAGGCGCTGAGCGGCGGCGAGCGCAACCGTGTGGCATTGGCCCGCATGCTCGTGGAACCGGCGAACACCCTCTTGCTTGATGAGCCCACCAATCACCTCGATCCTGCTTCGGTGGATATGCTGACTGACGCCCTGACTGATTTCCCTGGGACCATCGTCTTCATTTCTCATGATCCGACCTTTCTCACCCGCGTCGCCACCCTGGTGGTCGAAGTCGATGACGGCCAAGCAAAGAATTATTTCGGGGATTACGAGTACTTTCTCTGGAAGAAAGCGCAAGAATTCGAATCAATCAAGGAATCGAGCGCAGAACTCAGCGCCGCGCAAGCCGGCAAGTCGGCGGGCCCGACGAAAGCCATGGCCTCACAGGTTCAACCGAAGGTTGACGGAGGGGAGCGGCGAGACCTGTCCAAAACTCAGGCCCGCCTTGAGAAGCAAGTGTCCCGCGCGGAAGCCGAGATCGCGACGATGGAAACGAAAGTCAAAGCCCGCGAGCAGGAACTGACCGACCCCGCCCTGTATCAAGAGTTCAGTCGATGGGGTGATTTGCAGCGAGAGCAGGAAAGTTGGAAGAAAGAGCTGGAGCGGCTCACGGCGCGCTGGGAATCATTGTCGGAAGAACTGCAGGGGGTACGGGAGAAACTGACTGCGGCTGGTTAGTCCGTCGACTTGAGGGTCTCTTCGAGATAGTAGTACAACCACCGGTTCTTCTCTTTCGTCACCAAGTCATCCCACACCACCCCGATCAACATCCCCTTCTCCCAGGGCTTTACCCACGCGACTGTGGCACTCAATTTCTCTTGTTGCTCGACGCGATCAGGGTCCAGAAACGCCAGCGACACGGTAATCTTAGCGCCGATCGGCAGCGTCTCCTTCGAATGCAGTCCGGCTCCAATCTTGTTGACGTTGTTCAATACAGCGGTGAATCCTTTCGCTCCGCTCTGGGGCGAAACTAAGGCTGAGCCAACCAGCGTGGCCCGGACATACTTCCGCCGTTCATTGACACTCTCCGGTGAATCAGATCGACGCGCCATAGCTACCTCGGTCCTAAGTATAACGGTATCACCATGTTTGTCCAGCCCCTTTCTGCATCCATCTAAGAGGTTCGAGGACGATAGTACCGCTTGCCCTGGAGAGGAGCGGGAAGATGGCCCTGATCGGTCTTGGCCGCCGGATCATCATGCACGTAGCGATATCCTTTGCCGTAGCCGATCTCTTTCATCAGCGACGTGACCGCATTGCGCAAGTGCAACGGCACTCCAAGATTGCCGTGCCGGCGGGCATCCTGAACAGCTTCTTGCAGTCCGACGTACGACGCATTGTCCTTGGGCCGAGAGGCTAAATAGGTCGTGCCGTGGGCCAGATTGATCTGTGCTTCAGGAAGCCCCACGAATTCCACCGCCTGCGCAACGGCATTGGCGACGACCAGGGCCAGCGGATCGGCATTGCCGATATCCTCCGACGCGAAAATGACCATACGTCGTGCAATGAAGCGCGGGTTTTCTCCGCCCTCCAGCATACGCGCCAGCCAATAGAGCGCCCCGTCCGGATCGGAATCGCGCAGGCTCTTGATATAAGCCGATACCAGGTTGTAATGCTCTTCGCCGGACTTATCGTAGCGAAGCGCCTTCCTAAGCAACGCGGCTTCGAGCACCTGTTCATCGATTATCCGTGTCCCATCCTGGCCGATGGGCGCCTGCCCGGCGACGAAGTCCAACGCCATCAAGAGACTCCTGGCATCACCGTTTCCAAATGCGATCAGCCTTTCGCGCGCCGCTGGACGCAGCACGATTCGGAGGGCGCCCAGGCCTCGTTCTACATCGGCAACCGCGCGATCGATGATCAAGCCGAGGGCCTCCTCTGTCAGAGGCTGCAAGATCACCACGAGAGATCGAGACAGCAAGGGGGCGATCAATTCAAACGAGGGATTTTCCGTCGTCGCCCCAATGAGCACCACCGTTCCCCGCTCGACATGCGGGAGAAACGCATCCTGCTGCGCTTTGTTAAACCGATGAATTTCGTCGACGAAAAGCGTGGTCGCTCGTCCCATCGCACGCCGCTGTTCCGCAGCCTTGATAATCTCCCGCAGCTCGGGGATGCCCCCGGTCACAGCAGAAAACGGGACGAACTGGGACTTGGTATATTGCGCAACCAACCCAGCCAACGTGGTTTTCCCACAGCCTGGCGGTCCCCAGAAGATGACGGATGAGAGCTCATCGCGCTCGATCGCGTTTCTCAGCGGACGGCCGGCTCCCACCACCTCGTCCTGTCCGACGAGATCATCAAAGCCTCGTGGACGCATTCGCTCCGCGAGGGGAACCTTCCCGGGACGAGTGGCAGCCTGAGGTGGCGCAAACAGATCTCCTGTCGGATCATGGGATGACATCGCACCATTCTCTCTGAAAGATATCCCGCATTCTATCCGTCGCGTGTGAACACCGCAAACGGCTCTCGACTCACCGACCGTCCTCTTGATTCTCTAACC